>JAFPVN010000119.1 GCA_017395275.1 Candidatus Methanomethylophilaceae archaeon
CATCCGTACTGATCGACCGCTGGTTCAGGAACAGTTTCGTCGAGGAGAAGTTCTCGTTCTCCGGGGACGTGTCCGGCAAGTACGAAGACTATTGGAACAACGACGAGTACAATCTCATGAACCATGACGCGGAGAGCTACGGTTTCGGACCTGCGGTCATCGTGGACGAATTGACCTATAACGGGGCATCGCTCTACGGAAGTGCGTACAGCCTCTTCACCGATGTCCGTGACCCCGCACTGGCCTCCGATGAGGCACTGCGTGCCTTCCTCGACGGGAAGGGCATGGTGAGCGATTCGTTCACGGACGCCGAGGACATCTTCGATTCAGTCTCCAAGACGCCTGCCAGGACCAGCATCAGGAGGATGATGGTCATCGGTTCGATAGGCATACTCGTATCCGTCGCGGCGCTCGGTCTGATCTTCTACTACGCAAGGAAGAGATGATCAGTAGTCCCTGATGGAATCCGAAGTGGCGGGGCTGCCATCCAGCATCCCGAGGTCCTGGTACTTCGCGGTCTGTATGAACGACCATACCGATGCGAGGCCGATCGCTATGCACTCGCTCATCGCTCCGGAGAATACGGGCCACTGGACGACGATGATGGCGACCATCGCTATGCAGTACACGAACACCAGGATGTTGCCCCTGAGGATGTCCGACAGCGACGTGAGGCCCACGGCGATGACCATGGCGGCAGCGAAGGAGATCGTCCAGATGTTGTGAAGGTCGAGATGGTACGACGAATCGAAGATGCCGACCATCATCAGTCCGAGGCCTCCGAGTACGAAGAACGCTCCGGCGGCCTTGTCCAACCTCCTCTCGAAGATGATCTTACCCACCCCGAAGAATGCGATGAGCAGGCCTGCGGAAACGCAGGAGGCTCCGAAGGCGACTGCGGTGAGGGCATCCTTGCTCCCGCCGAGGGCGGAGAGGTTGTTCAGCTCCCAGGTGGGCGAGTTGATGATGGATATCAGCGTTCCGATGGAGAAGATGATGAACGCGATAGGCGCCGCCATGATGAACGGCTTCTGTCCGTAACCCTTGATGCCCACGGATGCGCATTAAGGTTATCATATATAAACTAGGCCACTCAGCATATATAAACGGTAATCACCCGTTCGGTCCGTCCGAACGAATGCTGGCACATAAGATATGACGCTCAGTTCAGGCAGTCCTGGTTCTCGGCCATCTCGTACCTGATTCCGGCCGCTGAGAGCATCGCTCCGACCCTCTCCGCCACCGAGAGCAGATCGGCGGGCTTTGCGGTGAAGGACCTGATGTAGAACTCCATGTTGTCGGTGGGGAAGATGAGCCTGTACTTCGCCTTGCGGTTGTATCCCTCGGGCTTCCTGTTGTCCTGGAGGTCAGCCATGTTCATGTACACGAACATCTCGTGGCTCTCCTCATCCTCAGGCTTCTGGAAGTGGTCGTTCTCGGCCAGGATGAGGTTGAGGATGTCGGGGAACACGGGGACGAGGTCGCGGTACTCGGTTCCCTTGTTGAGGATGAAGTGATAGCTGTGGATCTTGGTGCTGCTCATCAGTCGAGCCAATGTTAGGTTACGATAAATAATTTACCGCGCGCGCTGACCGTTTCGTACTCACGACCTGTAGTCCGCCAGCGCCTTCAGGTTGGCGTTGGGGGTGAGGGGGGGCACGCCGCACTCCGGTCCAACGAGGTCGAATCCCAGTTCAGCGGACATCCTGGCCTCCTCCCTGACCCTTTCGGGGGTAGAATGCAGCAACGTGCGGAGCGGATGCACGCAGCCTATCGTCCTGCATCTCCCGTCTATCGCCCTGAGATACGCTTCCGGGTTTGACGAGGTCTCGAGGGATATGATGTCCGGTCTCATCCTCACGATGTCGTCCACCGCGTACAGGGTGAAACCGCAGTCGTGTATGGTGGAGAATGACTGCCTTATCGCCGATATGGTGCGCCCGTCAATCTCGGAGATCATGGCGTTCATCTCGGGAGTGTTGATGTTGCACTCGATGCCGGTGATCATCATGACGTTGTCGGATACCTCGGAGAGCGCCTTTGCGTACGCGGAGCTGTACGGGACCAGACGGTCGATCCATCCCCTCACCCTGTCGGGCTCCATGATGGCGCCCAGGAGCATCGCCTCCATACCGACCATGTGCATGAGTATGCCGGAAGCGGAGAGGCACATCGACGTGACGAACAGGTCCTGGCGGACGTCGTGGATGCGCTCGGCGGCATCGATCACGGTGCG
>JAFPVN010000120.1 GCA_017395275.1 Candidatus Methanomethylophilaceae archaeon
CATCTGCGCCCTGGATGGGACGGTGGGCCGCGTGGGCCCTCGCGATGATGATCTGGAGAGGTCGGATTCGGACCTCTGCTCCGTGTATAGGGCGGCGCCGGACGCAGTAGGCAGGCTCTGCGCATTTGCGAGGATACTCCATTGCGTGCTGATGGGCTCCATCTGCGTGAAGGAGGACAAATCAAACTTCTCGACGGAGCTCGCATTCGACAGCAGGCGCATGTTCCATCTGATGGATCAGCATCTGTTCTCCATCAACCATCCAGCCCATCTGGTGTTCGTATCGGCACCGGGCCTTTTGGAGCACTACAGGGTGGTGCTGGCACAATCGGGGATCGAGGATGCTGCAGGGAACGCATCCATGCGTATACCAGACGTTCAACCAGGCGCGATCGGAACGGGAGTGACATGGGTCGAGAACAAGGATGCTTTCAGGATACGTCAGGGGCAGTCAGTGAGGATCCCAATGACTGAGTATGACCTAAGTCAAGGTCGCTCAGCCGATGGACTGATGGAGAATCTCGCCAGGATAGCGGTATCGTAAACCCATCCAAGTGATGTCATACTGGTAACTGACAGGGCGAACAGGGGCCGTCTCGAGAGCATCATGGCCGGTCTCTGGAAGAAGGACAATATCCGTTATATGATCACGCTGGGGGACTGCAAATACATCACCATCCGTGAGGACCTGTTCGATGTGGTGGAAATCGGTATTACCGATATCAGGAAGCTGTTCAGATTCCATATGGATGACGAGGATTGGTTCCGCATCCCCCATATCTCGGATTTCCTGGAATCTATGGGCCTTGATGGATGCAAAGATGCCAGATCAGCGTTGGAAGGTCTGAGGAGACTGCAAAACAAGTCAGAAGACATATCCGATCCGATGTACAGGATCCCATTCGAGACGGCTCTGGAGATCATCTGCGGTCTCGTAAAGGAGGAGAACCGTGTCAGGTGCGCGGTCCTCGGAAACCGAGATCGGACCAGGCGCAGGGGCCTCCTCTTCCCCGAGCATTTGATTTCAGGGTTCCAGGTTCTCTTCCCGGCAAGGGCGCGGTCATCCAGATTGAAGAACCTGTATCCCGTCTCGTCGAAGGTCACATCCACATGGTAGTTGCGACCATCCAGGTTGACAACGTTCCAGGCATGCCCCACGCCTTCGCTACCGGTGACCTTGCCGCAGATTACCCCGGCGTTCACCCCGACGCTGTTCAGGAGGTACGATGCGGCGAGGGAGATCCCTTGGCACACCGCGCGCTTGTCCACGATAGCTCCGACCATTGAATAGCAGTGCGGCGCCTCCAGGTCGTACCTGACCGTGGCGGCCAGGTAGTCGTGGACCCTCATCTCCTTCTTGACATCGGACATTCCTTTCGTGGAGCGGCGGAGCATCTCGCGGACCTCGACGATCCGTTCCATGTAGCGGTCCACCTCATCCCTTCCCATTCCGTATTCGAAGATGACCCTGGTCGAGCTCAGCTTCTGCGAGTAGGCGCTGCATCTGCAGTAGAACAGCTCCGGGTTATCCGACAGAAGGGCCCACGACAGGGCATTCACATCCTCGTCGCTCATTCTGACCCCCGTGTCGGCATAGGATTTGAAGCGGTACATGGCATCTAGCGCGGTCAGGTACGCAGGTTTGAGCTCCGGTTTGAGGTGGTGGTAGGAGAACCTCGATTCGTACGATCTCTTGATCCCCCCGTAATACTCCGCCCCCCACGGGCAGGTGATCTCCCTGGTCATCGATCCGACCTCCCATCGATTGTTTTCGTGGAGATTCTGGTTACCTCTGCATCCGGGTCGGGATCGATCCCGAACAGTTCGTCGCGCAGCACGCCGTACAGGTTCAAGGACAGTGGTTTGGGCCCTCCAAATACACCTATGCCGCTGATCAGGCAATCGAACGGGAACTCACTATCTACAGGAGCTTCTTTGGATACCACTCTCACCTTGCCGCCTGGAATCTTGTATACGGATACGGCTAAGGTCCCGTGCTCTCTGATGAGGTCCTCGTACGCTGGAAGGAAATCCGCATTGAAGCACAGAAGGCTGGTCCCGATCTTCAGGAGACCGAACCCTTCGTCCTTTGCTGGAGGCACGGGATCGGTCAGATCCTGGATGTTCCTGACCACGGTGTATCCTTCGGCCACACCAGGTTCCGCATGGGTCAGGAGCATGAGCCCATCTTTGGACTCCGTCCTGTGATAGCATTCCATGAGGTCGACGTACCCTGGTTCCAATTCTGGGTTTTTCGTCTTGTACTCCGAGTATTCGGATGCTTTCCCACTCGTGGCGCAATCTGGATCATCATCCCAGGTATCCATCATCGACCATG
>JAFPVN010000121.1 GCA_017395275.1 Candidatus Methanomethylophilaceae archaeon
TCCGTGCCGGACGATCTTAAGGAACGTGTCAGGCGGATCTGCGAATCATCCGACGTCAACCTTTGCGGATGGTCCACAGGATCGTCGCTGGTCACATTCAAACCTTGCAGGGACGGCTCCGCTGATAACAAAGCAAAGAGGGTACTCTCAAAACTCAACGAAAAATGAACGGAACAGGGAGGCTCAATCCCTGTCCAGATCCATACGGGAATAGGCTACTCTGATCACCCTAACTATCTTGGACTCCTCTTTGATGACGTAGAACAGGCAGTAGTTCTCGCGGTAGAAGAACTGGCGTTTCTCGTATCCGCCGACCGACTTGGAACCCGGTCTGACCATGTGCGCATACGGGAACCTCTCCAGCGAACCGACCGCATCCTCGGTATCGTCCAGGAAAGACTCAGCGGCCGACGGGTTGCACAGATCGTTCTTGATATACCCGTATATCCCGGTAATCTGGTCCTGCGCTTCACCGGAGAGTTCCACTCTGTAGTCACTCATCCCTGAGCCTCTTCAGGAATGTGTGGGCCTCGACGTTCCTTCCGTCGGTCTCGGATCTCTTGTATGCCTCTTCTAGCTCGATGTCAAGCATGAGTTCCTTGATGCGGTTGTAGGTCTCGATGTTCATAAGCACCCTGGAACCGTAGCCGTTCTTGGTTATGTACACGGGTTCCTTTTCAGACATCTCGAACATCTTCGCGGTGTTCCTCATCTCGGTTATAGGGACTATCGCTGCCATGGTTTGAACATAATGATGTTATGATAAAAACATTTTGATGTACATGATGATGCATACATCATTCCTTCTTCTTGACGTAGATCTTGTCGATGTCCGATACCTCGGACATCTCTATGATCTTCGGGTCAGCGGTGCCTTTCACAATGTCGGAACGTATGCGGGAATAGTTGGGCATCGAGAGTCTGTCGTAATCACCGGTCTCTTTGAGTCTGGCGATCAGTTCGGTCTTGTCCTGTGGCAGCTCGGCCTTCTTCTCGTGCCTTATCAGCAGTTTCCCGTCATCGCCCTTCAGCGACATGTATCCCCTGGAATCGGAGTAGGCGACGATCTTCGCCCTGACGAGGTCCTGTTCGGCATCCAATACCTCGATGCGGTTCTTCAGGGCCTGCTTCTTCGCCTCGATCTCAAGATATTGGTTGGCGAGCTCTGTGCCTTCGTCCTTCCCGTTGTCTCTGACGGACAGTTCGTGGAGGAAACGGGGGCATCTCGATTGGTAGGGACATTCATTGCAGTACACAGTCTCCCTGGGCAGGGGTTCCTTCTCCCGGATGAGTTCGTCCACCTGCGACAGGACGACAGGAACGGATTGGGAGCATTCCTTCCTGAATGCGGTGAGTTCGGTGACCGTGCTCTGGATAAGGAAGACCCATCTCATCACCACTTCCCTCGCATTCAGGTTGTCCATCGCCCACAATGCTGAGATCATCATCTCGTGGTCCCCGGCCAGCTGCTCCTTGGAGAGCATCTTCGTATCGGTTATGTATCTCGTGACGTAGGCGGTCGTTCCTCTTCTTCCGACCTCCTCGATGTCTATTAGTATCTCGTACTTCTCCGATAATCTGAACGTACCTTCCATGTGCGACGCTATGATGTCCGCCGCGCCGAACCTGGTGGATTGGTAGACGAAGTTCCTGATGCACTTCTCGCCCAGGCGGATGAACTGCATCGGGTCCAACCTGTTGGGGTCGTAGACTTTCGGGAAGTTATCGTCCCAATGCTTCCAGAAGGAATCCAATACTTTCTCTTCCTTCATCCTGTCGCCCATTATGCGGGAGCGGGAGAAGCCCGCTATGGTGTCCCTCACCGATCTGTCGAGGCATTCCTGCATCGTGATCTTGTCGGGGAATGCGTCCGTTCTGTCCAATCTGTAGGCGTAAGGGCATCTGAGGTGTCTGCGGAGGTCTTCGAAGGATGTGCCGGGCATGTTCGTCAGGTAATCGGACGCATAGGATATGGAATATTCGGCACGTTGTTCGGCGCATTTCTTTATCACGAACGGCGATTACAGGTCATGCTCATCGACTTCAGCACTTCCGAATGGACGGAGATACCGCACATGAACGGCGGAGAGGGCAGCGTCCTCGCCAAGATGGCGATGACAGAGAGCACACGCATCATACTGACGAGGATCCCTCCGGGTTCCTCAATCGGGAAACATATCCAATCTTCGGGCGACGATGTCAACTACGTGCTGGAAGGGAAAGGCAAGGCGATATGCGACGGGAAGGAGGAGATTCTATTTCCCGGAGTGTGCCACGTATGCCCGAAGGGGAGCGAGCACAGTATCGTAAACGACGGCGATACGGATCTGATCCTTTTCACGACGGTGCCGATAGCTAAGATATGATGCTGAGGAAGACGGAGGAAGTCTGATCTAATCAATGTCATGTTTTCTTCGATTCTTGCGAGGGTTAATATACAGGGCAGATTGCATTTTTCATCGTGTACAGCATCGATAAAATCGTGAAGGTGAACCACGATGATGGCCGCATGGAGATTGTGCCGTGTGATGCGACCATTGAACTGATCGCTCTCAATCTGAAAGAGATGGGGTTATCAATCCCCCTCGTTGAGGAAAGGGACGGGGAAACCCTTTGGGATTACCTCACGGGCATCGATATCGAGATAGGTCAGGTCGAGGATGACCTTATTGCCACCAGGAAATACAACGAACAGGTCGGAAGAGCCGTCGACGAATTCAATCTGGACACTGACGAGTATATCGATTACGGCAAACTGAACGAAAGGCTCGCTAAAATACTTGAGAGGATCGAGGCCGGTTCCTTCGAACCGTACGTGAAGATAAAGTGGAGGAAGAGAAGGGACTGATATCCTTCTCTTCCCATCTCTACGAGGGCAGGGGAGACCCGCCCCGAATGTTTCACTCTTCCTTCGCCAGTTCATCCACCAGCAGGTTCACCTTGGAATCCAGCCACGTGACGAGTTCTTCCGTGATCCCGGTCGTGCTCGGACACAGCTTCAGGAACAGCATCGACTGGTCCCTCAGGTTGTACAGGTGTTCGTACTCAAGCTCCAGGTAGTTCATGCCTTCTTCGGACGTGGATACATTACGTTGATGTCCGAAATATAAAGGCACGTACTAATTGTAGCAAGTAAGCAATCCGAATGATTCCAACCTGCGTGTGTCTGCGGCACCGGATAACTTCGGAAACTGATTGCAGAACGGAACACGGGTCCGATAGGTAATGGTTTACGCCCCGCGACCGGATGTGCGGGGCGGTTTGCATCACGCGATCAGCCAGGCGATCATGTCGTCGAATGCTTTCAGATCGTCCGCTTTCTCCATGATGCTTCCGGGGACGTTGGCGTTGCCGGCAACGTGTGCCATGTATTGCCTGAATCCTGCCGTGGCGAAGCTCTTCAGGTTGGTCTCCACCATGTTCGTGTACACGTCCACGGGTCCGAATCCCGCGAAGAAGTATCCTCCGAGTTTCTTGTCCTTCCTGGATGCCATGGAGAAATCCTGCTGGGAGAAATCCATGAACGAGTATGTCCTGTCCAGTACCGCCTTCAGCTGTGCGGGGAACTGGTCCCAGTGGACGGGCGCGAGTATGAGCATCGCGTCGCATTTGTCCATTTCGGGGATGAGTGCTGTGAAATCATCCTTGATGACGCAGTTGGGGGTGTGCTGCCTCTTGCATCCGTCGCAGGCCTGGCAGACCTTGACGTCCTTCTCACCGATGTTGAAGGTGATGACATCCGCCTTACCGTTCAGTTTCTCGCACGCGACCTTCTCAAGCGCGTATGAGTTCCCGTTCTTCCTCTTGCTTCCGTTTACAATAAGAATCTTCTTCAAATCGTCGCCTCCGATCTCCGGCCCGATGCCGGACGGTCATAGATGTAACGGGTTCGATTCTATTTAAGTGACGGCATATCATATAAAAAGAAATACTACAAAAAACATTATTGTGTCGATATTTACGGCGATCATATGTCGGAGTACCACCGCGCAAGGGTCAGGATGAGAAGAAGGATACAGGACGCCTACTGGTCGTTCTACGAGAGAGGGGAGCACAACCGCTGTACCGTAGGCGACATCTGTTCCGAGGCGGGGATCCACCGCACCACGTTCTACAACCATTACGCCTGTGCCGAGGACGTATTGATGTCGATAGAGACGGAACAGATGGAAAAGCTGAAGGATCTGTTCGCCAGGACCGATAGGGACAATATCGACTACACTGAGTTCATACCGGGTTTCCAGAGACTTTTCGAGGAGAACCGGAAGTTCCTGGTCCCTCTGGTGCTGGAATACAGGGACTACGCATATGCGAAGGAATACCGTTCGTATCTGAACGAACGCATGATGGAGGA
>JAFPVN010000122.1 GCA_017395275.1 Candidatus Methanomethylophilaceae archaeon
TGAGTTCGGGAGCTGCAAGACCCAGGTCTGCTTCCAGCTCGCGGTCAACGCCACGCTGCCGGAGGAGAGGGGAGGCCTCGACTCCGACGTCATCATAATAGACACAGAGAACACGTTCAGGCCCGAGAGGATCATCCAGATGGCCAATTACCTGGGCGTCGACCCGGACGAGACCCTGAAGAGGATCCACGTCGCCAGGGCCTTCAACTCCCAGCACCAGGTGCTGCTGGTCGACAAGGCCATGGAGCTCGCCCAGACCACGAAGGTCAGGCTGTTGATCGTGGACTCTCTGACATCGCACTTCAGGGCGGAGTACGTCGGAAGGGGCGCGCTGGCGGAGAGGCAGCAGATTCTCAACCGCCACATGCACGACCTGCTGAACTTCGCAACGGTCAACAACGCGGTCATCGCCGTTACCAACCAGGTCGCGGCCAAGCCCGACGCGTTCTTCGGCGACCCCACCCGCCCCATAGGAGGGCACATCGTCGGACACACCGCTACCTTCAGGATCTACCTGAGGAAGGGGAAGGCCGGCAAGAGGATCGCCAGGCTCATCGATTCGCCCAACCTGCCGGAGGGCGAGGCCGTCTTCATGGTCACGGAAGATGGTATTAAGGACTGAACCGCAATAAGGGGGGCGTGGCCCCCCAATATTTCTTCGAGCTCTCGGGCGAGTCCAAGGACATGCCGCCCGCCGAGATCGCAGGCTGCCTCAGAGCCGAGGCCGACCAGTACGAGATCGTCGCCGAGGGGCCGGGCTATCTGATAGCATCGTTCGATTCGCAGTTCTTCCTCGGGGTGGCCGAAAGGCTCGCAATGACCCATTCTTGCGGCCGCTACCTCGGTGCCTACGACCCGGACGACCTCTCGGGCCTCGAGAACGCTGAGCTCCCGCCTGGAACATTCGCCATCCGCGCCAAGCGCTACAAGGGTATGATGAAGGATGTGGACTCCCAGGGGCTAATCCGCCGCATCGGAGGGGTGCTCTCTGTCCACAACGATGTCAATCTGAAGGAGCCGGACACAGTTGTGAGGCTCCAGATGTGCGACCGGGCCCACGTCTACATCGAGGAGCACGTCACGGAGACCGACCTCCTGGAGAAGCGCAAGGTTGGCGAGAGGCCCTTCTTCTCTCCGATCTCCCTGCATCCGAAGTATGCCAGGGCGCTCATCAATCTCACCGGGGTGAAGCGCGGCGGGACCGTCCTGGACCCGTTCTGCGGCACCGGGGGCATCGTGATCGAGGCGGCCGAGATGGGCCTGAAGGCCATGGCCTCTGACTTCGACGAGGAGATGGTCATAGGGTGCCGCGAGAACATGGACTTCTATGGTCTGGCACTTCACGATTTCGATGTCCTCGACATCGGCGACATCGGTGACAGGTTCCATGATGTGGATGCCATCTGCACCGACCCGCCCTACGGCCGGTCCACCAAGACCGGAGGGGAGGAGATCGCCGAGATCTACCGCCGCGCGGGGGATGCCTTCCCGAGGTCCCTCAAACCCGGATGCCGTGCGGGCGTCGTGCTGCCGTTCGCCATGGAGTTCCCCACCATGGAGCTCGAGGGGATGTCCCTTCAGAGGGTCCACGGCTCGCTTTCGCGGCATTATCACGTGTTCCGCGCGCTCGAGCGAGCGCGAATGTTTAATAAGGAGCGCGCATAAGTGCGCACATAAGGCGAAGGCCGAGCGTGATGACGATGAACGTTCACCAGTATCTCATGGACAGGATTGCGAAA
>JAFPVN010000123.1 GCA_017395275.1 Candidatus Methanomethylophilaceae archaeon
GATACCCTCGTAATATCTCCTCTTCTCCATTTCGTCAGGGAGGAAGTCCCTGGTTCCGCGCGGGCGCTGAATCATATGCGTGCGTATCATTACGCACTATAAAAACGGTACGCAGACCTGCTCCGGACCGGTTCTGGACGCGGGAACGTCCCCGTCCGTTATCTGAACAAACGTTGATTCAATCCTCTTAAATACTAAGTTAACATTGTTAAGATTCATGTCGAAATGTTTGAACATCGCACTGCTAGCGGCGGTCGCACTCGTTGCGGTGGCCGTGGCCATGGCATTCCCGATGCTCGACGATTCGGCAGCTTCCGCTTCGGACGTGACTGACGGCCGCTTCGCGATGGGAGGAGGATTCGATTCGCCTCCGGGACCCCGCGGCCCGGCCGGACCCGAAGGCATGATGGGGGGATTCGGCGGATTCAGACCCATGGAACCGCGCGATGCGCCCCCGGAGGTCATCATAGATGTCTCCGACCGCCCCTCGGACGCACCCGAGGACGTCATCGACGCCTACGGAAGGGCATACAACGAGAAGATGGAATTCGAATACCGCGGTTCCGAGGTCTACATCCTAGACAGGAACGGACCCGCAGACCCCGAGCTCGCGGGCGTGCTCGCCAAGATAATGGACGAGCGCATCATCGGCGAGATTCCGGCCTCGTCCAATGCGAAGGTCGTCAGTGCCGGCGATGCCGGTAACAGGGACATCCTCGGATTCCTGCAGATCGTGTACGCATACGTCCAGGGAAGCGGTTCGCAGTTGGAGACGGTCGTCACGCAGATGATCTCGTCCCGCGCATCGTCGGGAGGATCCTCGTACGCCAACGTCTCGGAGAACCGCGGACCGGTACGCATCGAGATCGTGTCGCCCCAAGAGGAGGGCGGCACCGAAGAGAATGCCGTAAAAAACATCTATTCAGAGATACCCGCCAAACCACTGTCAGCCGAGACATATCTCAGGCTGCACGTTTTCGACGGCGGTTCCTCCTGCTTCTGATTTTTCGGATGAGGGTTCGCCCTCCGGGACCGACGGTCCCCCGCTAGAAGATCGAACGCAACAACAAATCAGAAAAATAATCGGCACGTCCGCTGAAAAACGGATTGTGCCAGGAGGAAAACATGAACAACATATTCGACAGCGTCTTCGACACTGTCGGAACGGACACGCCGCAGGGATTCGTAATCTGCGTAGCGGCAGCATTGGTGGCAGGGATCTCGATCTCTGTCCTCTACTCGTACAGGAACCGCCATTCGGACAGCTTCGCCGTGACGATAGCTCTCCTTCCCACGATAGTGAGCGTGGTCATAATGGTGGTGAGCGGGGACATCGGCGCGGGGATAGCCGTGGCGGGAGCGTTCAGCCTCGTCAGGTTCCGCTCCGCACCGGGCACGGCCAAGGAGATCGCCATCATATTCCTGGCGATGGCCACCGGACTGCTGGTCGGAAGGGGGTACGTCGCATACGCGCTGGCATTCGCCGCCGTCGTCGGACTCTCCTTCTTCCTGCTCACGTACTTCAACTTCGGGGCACCGAGGTCCAACGCACAGAAGAGACTCCTCAAGATCACGATCCCCGAGGATCTGGACTACGGGTCCGGCATCGAGGACATGATAGCCGCGTACACCGACAGCTACGAACTCATCAAGGTGCGCACGGCCAACATGGGCAGCGTGTACAAGCTGACCTACCGCATCACCATGAGGGACACCGACAAAATCAGGGACATGATCGACGACATCAGGGTGCGCAACGGCAATCTCGAGGTGGCCGTCCTCCACGAGGAGACCGAGAAGGGGGGACTGTGATGACCGTCACCGTCTTCAAGAGATGCGAGCTGAAATACCTGCTGGACAGGGGCCAGCTTGCTGCGGTCATGGACGCACTGGACGAGTACATGTCCCCGGACAGGTTCCACAGGACCTCCGTGAGGAACGTGTACTTCGACACCGAGAACTTCCTCCTCGCCCGCAGGTCCATCGACAAACCGCTCTACAAGGAGAAGCTCCGCTTCAGGAGCTACGGCCGTCCGTCGGAGGGCGACGACATCTTCGTGGAGCTGAAGAAGAAGTACGACTCCGTGGTATACAAGAGGAGGCTGACCATGCCGCTCTCCGATGCCATGGACTGGTTCCTGACCGAGGACGGGAAGGGGCCGGACACGCAGATAGGCAGGGAGATAGGCTTCCTGAAGGAGAGGTATCCCGGCATCCGCCCCGCCATGCTCCTCTGCTACGAGCGCGAGGCGTACTGTGCGAAGGACGGAGGGGACCTGAGGATAACCATAGACTCGGACGTCACCGCCGGAACGGACGATACGGACCTCTGCAGGGGGAACGGGACCTTCCGGGTCCTTCCCGACGGCTACACCCTGATGGAGGTCAAGAGCATGTACGGTTACCCGTGGTGGCTGGTCTCCGTCCTCGGCGAGAACGGGATATCTGTCCTGTGCGCGCACGGTTACCTTTTCCGGGCGTGTGACAATGCCGAACTGATCCGGGACACTGAGGCAGCCCTCAGAGCCCCGCTGTTCGCCCTCCGAGGAGATAATCTCGGGATTGATCAGCTCAATGATAAATTCCTCTTCCCCTTCGGGTACGTTTGTCTCCACCACCAGCACAACCCGGCGCAGCACACCGACCTGGGGTGCGGCAAGACCCACCCCATTGGAGGTATTCAGGGTTTCTGCCATGTCATCGAGAAGGACATGCAGTCTGTTGTCAAATTTAACCACCGGACGGGAGGTCTTGTTCAGTGTAGGGTCTCCCTCTGTGAGGATATTCCGTAATGCCATTTGTTTCCTATCTTTCCCGCGGCAGCGTCAGATTTCAGAATTCCGGGTCGTTATCCGCATAAAAGGATATGCCCCGAAATCGTTTATCCGTGCTGCATTCTGTTATTACACCCGAGACTGCGCTTCGAATCGTCGCGTCTGCACTGCATTTGACCATCACCCGGTAGCGAAACAGGTTATTCACCCGCACCACCGCAAGAGGTGTCGGCCCGAGAAGTTCTGTTTTCTTTCCGCTGATGAGAAGGC
>JAFPVN010000124.1 GCA_017395275.1 Candidatus Methanomethylophilaceae archaeon
GCTGAACAGCAGCAGGCCTACGGAAACACAAAGAGAGACAGGCTCAGATACCTCGCATGGGGCATACTGGGGAAGGACTCCAACCTCTACAGGAGGGTGATGTCCTTCTTCGGATTCTCGAGATTCTGATCAATTGAAGACCCTGGATTCGGTGTTGGTCTTCATCGGCCTTCCAGGATTGCCGAGAACGACCAGATTCTCGCCCACGTCCCTGAACACGGCCGTGCACATGCCGATGGTGGAGTGGTTGCCGATCCTGGTATCCTCCTTCACCGCGGCCGACATCCCGATGTAGACCCCGTCCCCGATGTTGCAGGTGCCGCCGATGGACACCTTCGCAGATATTATCGAATCGATGCCGATGACCGTATCGTGGCCGATTGTGGATCCCTCGAAGAGCTGTACGTTCTCTCCGATCCTGACCCCGCATGAAACTACCGCGTTCGCCCTCGCGATCAATCCCTCGCTCACCTTCGCATCCGGGCTGATGTAGGCGCTGGGATGGATGACGGTCCCAAGGGAATAACCCGCATCCTTCACCCTCTTCCTGAGCATCTCCCTGTCCTTGGTCTCGCCGATGGAGATGACGACCTCCGCCTTCTCCCTGGGATACCTCTCCTTGAAGTGCTCGAAGGTGACCTTCTTCACGGGCGCATCGGACTCGTTGAAATCATCGATGAAAACGAGCTCCTCCCATACATTCTGGATCCTGGCGATCTCCATGACCTCCCTGCCAGAACCTCCCGAACCGTAGATGCCTAGTATCATTGGAATCCGTCCCTTATTAAAAAGGGACTGTTATAAATACCTTGGTCGCTATCCAAAAGCAAGGGATTCACATGGCAGGAAATCTGGATTTATATAAGGAAGCATTCTGCGAGACTTTCGAGATAACCGAGGATGCTCTCCCCGGATTGAAGTACCAGGCGATCAAGGCATGGGACTCGGTAGGCCACATGGCGCTCATGGCGAAGCTGGAGGACAGCTTCGATATCATGATGGACACAGAGGACATCATAGACTTCGATTCATACGAGCACGGCATGGAAATACTGAAGAAATATGATGTGACGTTCTGATGTGGAATCTGGACAAACATAAAGGAAGCCCTGCCCTCCTGGACGACAAGGGCGACAGCGTCACCTACTCCGACATCGCCGAGGAATCGAAGGCCATCGGAGATAAGATCGGCGGCAGATGCGTCATCTTCGCGCTGTGCACGAACTCGATTGGTTCCATAGTCGGATACGCATCCTTCCTCGAGAACAGGATCGTCCCCGTGATGCTCAGTTCCGAGATCGACAGGAATCTGCTGAGCGATCTCGATTCCAAATACAGACCGGCTTTCTACTGGGCCCCGTCCGAAATGGAGTTCAAGGGTCTCGAGAAGGTGCACGAGTACAAAGGCTACTCCCTTCTGAGGACGGGATACGAAAGATACGACATCAATCCCGACACCTGCGTCCTCCTGACAACATCCGGGTCCACGGGGAATCCCAAACTGGTCCGCCAGAGCTACAGGAACGTCCTGTCCAACACCGAATCGATCATCGAGTACCTGGGGATCGACAGCTCGGAAAGACCCATAACCATTCTTCCATTCAACTACACCTACGGGATCTCCGTGGTCAACACGCACCTGTACGCCGGGGCTACGATACTGGTCACCGACAAGAGCGTGATGCAGAAGGAGTTCTGGACATTCTTCAAGGAACAGGGTGCGACATCCATAAGCGGTGTCCCCTACACGTACGAGATGCTCGAGAGACTTAGGTTCCGCAACATGAAACTGGATTCCCTGAAGACGATGACCCAGGCGGGCGGACGTCTCTCCGAATCGCTGCAGATGAAGTTCGGCGAATACGCCCTGAGCAGCGGGCGCAGGTTCTTCGTCATGTACGGGCAGTGCGAGGCCACGGCACGTATGGCCTACCTCCCGCCGGAGCACGTCGTGGACCACTGCGGATTCATCGGCGTCGCCATCCCCGGAGGGGAGTTCATGCTTACAGACACCGACGGGAAAATCATAGGATCACCCAACACGGCCGGGGAGCTCGTATACAAAGGAGACAACGTGACCCTCGGTTACGCCCTCTCCAAGGACGACCTCACCAAAGGCGACGAGAGGAACGGCATCCTCCACACCGGTGACATAGCCGAACGCGACGAACAGGGATTCTACCGCATAGTCGGACGCATGAACCGCTTCCTGAAGGTCTACGGCAACAGGGTCAACATGGACGATGTTGAGAAGATGGTCAACAGGGAGTTCTCCGTCGACTGCGCATGCGTGGGAAGGGACGACCACGTAGTGCTTTGCGTGGTATCCGACGATTCCGTCAATCCGAGGATAATCGACTTCATCTCCCAGAAGACGAACATCAACAGGATCGCGATCTCCGTCAGGAACATCCCCGAGATACCCAGGAACGAATCCGGGAAGATCTCATACAAAACGCTCAACGATGAGGTAAGCTGACCCATGGAATATGACGAGCTGTACTCGAAGGACCCGTACAACGTCGGCAAGGAGGAGAAGAGGGAACTGCTGAGGAAGCGCCTCATACACCTCTCGGAGGTCCACAGCAGCAACTGCGGATACTACAGGAACCTCGTCAAAGGCCTTAACAAGGATCTCAGTAAATGCGACCTCGAGGACATCCCGTACTATCCGGTACGTCTCTTCAAGAACCTCGACCTGAAGAGCGTGAGCGATGAGGACATCGTGAAGACGCTCACATCCTCCGGGACCACCGGCCAAAAGGTCTCCAGGATCTACCTGGACAGGACCACCGCCGTCAACCAGCAGAAGACGCTGGTCAAGATCGTATCCAACTACATCGGGTCGTCCCGCGCACCCATGATCATCATCGACTGCCCCTCGGTCATCAAGGACCGCGACAAGTTCTCCGCGAGGGGCGCCGGGATCCTCGGTTTCTCCATCTTCGCCACGAAGAAGATCTTCGCGCTCAACGACGACATGGAGCTCAACGTCGACGGACTGCTGGAGTTCCTGAACGAGAACAAGGGCAAGACCGTCTTCATGTTCGGTTTCACCTTCATGATCTGGCAGTACTTCTACAAGGAGCTCTGCCGCCTGGAGAAGGAAGGTGTCCGCATCGACCTTTCCAATGCCGTGCTGTTCCACGGCGGAGGATGGAAGAAGCTCATCAACGAGGCCGTGGACAGGAAC
>JAFPVN010000009.1 GCA_017395275.1 Candidatus Methanomethylophilaceae archaeon
ACACCTCGTATCCACCGAGAACCTCGTCTTCGGAATCATGATGGATCCCGACCAGGTCAAGAAGTGGGTCGACGCGGTCAACCCGATCATCAAGACCTACTGCCAGGCACTGTCCGACGCTGGAGCAGACATCATCCAGATGTCCGAGCCCTCGTCCTCTACAGACCTGCTCTCGCCCGACATGTTCACCGAGTACTCCGGTAACTACGTCAAGGCATCCCTCGCACAGACCAAGGGAGCGGACACCGTCCTGCACATCTGCGGAGACACCTCCGAGATCATCCCGCTCATGGCTGACACCGGCGTCACCGGAATCTCCATCGAGGAGAAGGTCGACTCCGCCGAGGCAGTCAAGATCGCGAACGGCCGTGTCGCACTCGTCGGAAACGTCGGAGTCGTCAACCCGCTGCTCCAGGGAACCCCCGAGGACTGTGCAGCCGCAGGAAAGAGGATCGCAGCCGCAGGATTCAACATCGTCTCCCCCGGATGCGGACTCTCCGCACTCATCTCGGACGACAACCTGTTCGCACTGGTCAAGGCAGTCAAGGGAGAGTAAACCTCCCGAACCCAAACCCTTTACCCAAACCCTTTACCACCGTTCTGTTTTTCTACTACTGGTACATACCCTGTAACATGATCACCGATTACGAATCACTCGTCGACAAGATCGACGTCATCTCCCAGGACGCGTACAGGATGGGCCGCATCGAGGGCGTACGCTACGACCCCCACGACTACAACATCCTCGGGCTCATAGTCAAGTGCGAGAAGGAGGTCTCCAACATGGTCGGAGCCGGTTCCTCCAAGTCCCGCATCCTGCTGAGACCGGAGAACTTCGAGGTCCACGATGTGCTCCTCATCGGGGACACCGTCGAGGATGCCAAGAGCTACATCCAGCCGGATGTGGACACCATGTCCTCGGTCGACAACCTCATCTCCATGCAGGTGGCTACGGCCGACGACAAGCTGCTCGGAGTCATAAAAGGGGTCCAGCTGGATCTCGGCGGATGGTACGTCCACTCGTTCACGATCAAGCTGGACAAGGAGGCCCACGCCCCCCTCGGCCTGAAGAAGCTGCTCCTCTCCAAGGAGATCTCGGGCATCATGGCCGACCATATCTCCGTGGTATCGGACAAGGTCCACCTCACCCTCACTATGGATGAGGTCAAGGACGTTATGCAGCTGCCCGAATGATCAGATCGGGTCGTAGGCGACCAGGATCGATGCGAGCTTCGCATCGTCCGGGAGTCCCTTGTACTCCCTGATCATCTTGTCGCTGGTGGGTGCGGGGCTGCACGACACGACGTTCTTGCAGCCGTTGCTCTCGTTCAGCTCGGGGAAGGACACCGGAGGCATGATGAACGCCTCGGAGCTTCCCTCGGTCGGGATTACGTTGTAGAATATCACGAACCCGTCGGAGACCATCAGGCAGCCCTCCTTTCCGATGTATTTGTCCTGGGTGTCGGGGAACACCTCCACTCCGAGTATCTGACCGTCGCTGCACTTCAGGATGACGGTGGGCTCCGGCGGGGGCCTGAAACGGGGGTCCTTGATGATGCAGATGACCTTCTTGCGTTTGAGGGCCTCCTCCACACCGAGGTTCTTGACGGCCGTTCCCGTCCCGGGCGATGTGACGGTATCTTCCTCGGCCTTGACCTTCTTCATGATCTCGTCATCGAGGTAGAACGCCTCTCTGACTCCTCTCATTCCCTTGATTATCTCCAAAGGGTCTTGCGCGCTCATGAGCCAGGGAAGGGTTTATGGGTAAAAAACACTAGCGGTCGCAGGCTCATCCGTAAGCGGTGAACAGCTCCTTGATGTCTACCACGCCGATGGCGGCGATGACGGTGCCGGCGAGGTCTATCGGGGTGACGATCACGTGTATGCCCTTGTACGGCCCTTTCTTGGCGATCGTCCTCTGGGTCTTTCCCGTGCGGATGGCCTCCTCGAGGACCTCGCCCGTGTAGGCGTTGTCGATGACCATGCCGTCCTCTATGCGGACACCGAGGTTGTTTTTGCTCTTGGCGCACACGGGCATGCCCGCCATCAGCTCGTGTATGGCGAACGCCAGGGAGATGAGCTCCTCCGTGCTGGAGGAGGACGAGAGTATGCCGTGAAGGTCCTTCTTGAACTTCAGTCCGCCTATGAGGGACAGTGCGACGGATATGGCTCCGCGCTCCGCGCCCTCCGGCGTCTTGGCTGTACCGATGACGATGACGTCCTCGTTCCTCAGGCGGAAGGTCTTGTTGAAGATCTCCTCCGTCTTCGGGTCGACCCTGTCGCTTCCGGGGAAGCACAGCTTCCCGTCGGTGTAGATCAGCGTCGTCGCACCTATCGCGCCGTTGCGTATGGCGACGTCGCTCTCCTCGCGTCCGTACCTGATCTTGCTGGCGGCGAACGGGACGCGGACGGCGCAGTCGTACTCGCTGATGGTCAGGTATCCCACGTCCATATGGGCCATGTCCATGAGGACGCTGTTGCGTATCTTGACGCCCTCCTCCGACAGGTAAATCCCCGTCTTGTCGGTGTACGTGCAGCCGTACTTGTTCAATTGACCCAGAAGCGTGCGGGTGCTGCCCTCTCCGATGTTCAGGAGCAGGGAGAGCTTCTTCCTGCCTATCGGTACCTGGTCGTCCATGCACATCAGTGCCTTCCAGATGTGGTAGTCGGTGAACTTTGCCGACTGGTTGACCCGGACGCTCGAGAGGTTGCCCATGGTACGGTATGGCTGTCCAAATATAATAACCCGATTTGGCCGCGTTAGGGAAAAATAACGGCGTTAACACTATTTTCCTAGTCGCGCGCGTCTACAATCTTTTATTAAAGGGGTTGCCGTTTTCCCGCCCATGAACGGTAACGGTATCGAGCTCCTCAAAGTGGAGAATGTGACCAAGAAATTCGAAGGCAGGGTGGTCCTCGAGAACATTTCGCTCACCCTGAAGACAGGAGAGATCCTGGGGCTCATCGGAAAGAGCGCATCCGGAAAGAGCGTCCTCATGCACATGATACGCGGTGCGGAGGAATACAGACCCGACTCCGGAAAGGTGCTCTACCACGTGAACCTCTGTACCGAATGCGACGCAGTGGACTTCCCCCACGAGGGCGGGGTCTGCCCCAAGTGCGGCAAGCCTTGCAGGACCGAGTGGATAGACTACTGGTCCATCAAGGAGAAGGACCCGATGAGATACAGGATCTCGTCGCACATCTCGATCATGCTCCAGAGGACCTTCGCCCTGTTCGGTGACAGCACCGTCCTGGAGAACATCTACGAGGCCATACCCCAGTCGTTCAACGAGACCGAGAGGGTCAACAAGGCGATCAAGCTCCTGGAGTTCGTCAACATGACGCACAGGACCACCCACATCGCCAGGGACCTGTCCGGAGGGGAGAAGCAGAGGGTCGTCCTCGCAAGGCAGCTGGCCAAGGAGCCGCTGTTCTTCGTCGCCGACGAGCCCACCGGAACACTCGATCCGTATACCGCAAACATCGTTCACGAGAGGCTCGTACAGTACGTGCGCGAGCACAACATCTGCATGATATTCGCATCGCACTGGCCTGAGGCGATCGAGAAGATGGCCGACTACGCCATGTGGCTCGACAGGGGTAAGGTCCTCATCGAGGGCAAGCCCAAGGACGTCACCTCCAAGTTCATGGCCGAGTACAAGTTCGAGAGGGGCGAGGCCCACAACCTCGGAGAGCCGATCATCAGGCTCGAGGACGCCAAGAAGCACTACTTCTCCGTCGTCAGGGGAGTCGTCAAGGCCGTAGATGGGATCAACCTCGAGATAAGGGAGGGAGAGATCTTCGCCCTGGCCGGATTCTCCGGAGCCGGGAAGACCACCACGTCCCGTATGATCGCAGGTATGGCGCCCGCCACCAGCGGAAAGGTCGAGATCAAGATCGGGGACACATGGGTCAACATGAGCGACGCCGGAGAGGGCGGAAGGGGAAGGGCCACGCCCTACATCGGAGTGCTCCACCAGGAGTATGCGCTGTACCCCTCGGAGACCATCCTCCAGAACCTCACCTCGTGCATCGGTCTGAAGATGCCCGCGGAGCTTGCCAAGGTCAAGGCCATCCAGTCGCTGCTAAACGTCGGCTTCCCCAGGGACCAGGTCGAGAAGATCCTCAACGCCCTCCCGGGAGACCTGTCCGTCGGAGAGGTCCAGAGGGTGGCGTTCGCGCTCGTCCTCATCAAGGAGCCCAAGATCGTCATCCTCGACGAGCCTACGGGAACCATGGACCCCATCACCAAGCTCGCCGTCGCCAAGGCGGTCAACAAGGCGAGGGCGGACCTCAACGAGACGTTCATCGTCGTCAGCCACGACATGGACTTCATCCTCAACTGCTGCGACCGTGTCGCACTCATGAAGGACGGGAAGATAACATCCATCGGAGCCGCCGAGCCCCAGGTCGAGGCGCTCAGGAACCTTGAGAAGGAGATCATTGAGTCTGGCGGTGAGTTATGAAGCAGAGAATCGGAAGGCACATCAGTTTCGTCGAGTGCAGGGAATCGATGGGAATGGGTCAGGGCGGAGGCCTTGCCCAGAGGGCAACTATCTCTGAGAGCGGAAGGGACGTCGTGGCCATCGCCATGGGACCCGGACGCAGGCACATCACCAAACCCGTCTGCGAGATCACCTACGCGCTGAGGGAGGAAGGCATCGATACGTCCGTCCTCGTCCTCAACGCCGGTGCGGGAGTGCCCGCCGACGCACCCGACGTCATCCACGGCCAGTGCATGGGACTGGAACCCATCGAGGTCGAGAGGATCCAGCAGTTCAAGGTGGCCCTCATCCACCTGGGAAACGTCAGGGGCCACATCATCTGGAAGGCCAGGCTGGTGCTCAGGAACGTCAACATCCCCGCGATAGTGGTCGCCCAGTGCCCCATCGACTACGAGGACTTCGCCGCCATCGGCGTGAAGACCAAGTACATCATGCCCGACGACGAGAACATCAACACCAAGGGATCGATCCAGGAGATCGTCACCGGAGTCATCAGAGGCGTGCCGTGCCCCCAGGACAAGCTCGACGAGATCGTGTCCAAGGTACAGGGCATGCTGCCCGACAGGAGGGGCGGACAATGAAGGTCATCGTGAACGGGAAGGAGAGGAAGCTCAAGGACGGCGCCCTACTCAAGGATGCCCTGAAGGGCGAGCAGTATGTCCCCGGGACGGTCGTGGCGATCCACAAGAGCACCGAGTCGCTCAGGGTGGAGTCGGACGACTTCGAGGTCATGACCAACAAGGGATCGTTCTGCATACACCTGAACGGTTCAGAGTACGCCAGGGTCTGGAAGGCCAGCATGCCCTCCATCAAGGGATGCACCGCCAGATGGTCCACCCACAACATCACCGCCTTCGGAGCCTTCCCCACCGACCTGAAGGTCGACCGCGGGGAGTACATGTACCAGAGGTACGACTGCTTCTTCTCGCTGGGAGGGTTCGACAACTCCACCACCTACCTGATGGTGGCCAAGGACAACCACAAGTGGGGATACGGTGCGGGTTCCGCCATAGTCGGGAGGGTCACCCGCGGAAGGCACGTCATCGATTCTCTGGTTGAGACCGACGAGATCCTGTCGATCGAGCCCGTGGTGTCGGAGACGTTCACCGAGAACTACGAGCTCACCACCGACCTGGAGTTCAGGCTGGACGAGGGCAACAAGGTGGAGTCGTACATCAAGATAAAGCTGGACATGGACGCGCCCGAGTCCGCGGAGCACATGATGGTGCTCACCCAGAGGGGATACATCACCGCCACCCACGTCTCGGGCAGCTACGTGGCATCGGACGACGATATGGACATCAAGATCGCATCCGAGACCAAAGGCGTCAGGGAGGTCGGCTCCGTGTACGTCCGCAGCACCGGTGTGGGGACGGGACGCATGTTCTTCTACAAGGAGAGGAGACAGATGGGAGAGTCCTTCAACCACGTCGGCGACGTGGAGGTCGGAAGGTCCATCATCGCCTCCGTGAGGGAGAACGACAGGATCACCGTCGTCACCGACCCGCCGAGGAGGCTGGCCGTCGGTATGACCATGGCCGAGGGAGAGAGGATGCTCTCCGAGGCCGGCATCAAGGTGGAGCGTACCGGCGATTCCGATGACTCCGCCATAGTCGCGGAGCAGATCCCGGAGATGACCGTCACGGCCATCAGGGACGGCAAGGTGCAGCTGTTCGGAGTGAAGAAGGAGGACATCTACAGGGTCCAGCTGGACGACACCTTCGAACAGGATGTCCACTATTTCAGGAAGGTGACCGGGCTCAGCCACAAGTCCGTGGGAACGCTCAGGGTCCACTTCTGGTTCCCTGGCATGACCATGGTCACCTTCGAGGGGGATTACGACAAGGGCAAGTCCCTCTACCCCGGGGAGCCGTTCAAGAGATGCAAGCGCGGGGACCTGGGACTCACCAACCAGGCCTGCGACCACCACGGACTCATAGGGGTCAGGGTGGAGGCCAGCAAGGAATTCGGACCCACGGGTGAGGAGCCCTACGGTACCAACATATTCGGCAAGTTCGCCGGCGACCTCGACAAGTTCACGGATTCGCTGGAGGACGGCAAGACCGTATACATAACGGAGAGGAAACTATGAGGGAGACCAGACTTTTGATGATCTGCCCCACCTCCAGGCTTACGCCCGACGTGCTGGCGCGCGAGATCCACGCCACCGGCAAGGACGTCAAGATCAAGGAGACCTGCTACGGCTGCCTCATCGAGGGAGAGAGGGAAGTCGTCAGGGAGGTGACGGCATTCGCCAGGGAGATCGACCACAACGCCGTGTTCTCCAAGAGGCGCGCATACAAGGCCGGCGATCCGGTCAGGTGCCGCGCCCAGCACGGTACCAGGCCCGGCTTCGCGCAGCTGGAGTCGGAGTGGGAGGCGCTGCCCCTCATAAAGGCAGGATTGGACGCCGCGGACAACGGCGAGAAGACAGAGGAGAAGCCCGGGAAGAAGAAGCTCCCGGCAATCAGATTCAAGGAAATTTGCGAGGTGAAATGATGAAGGTATTCATCGATCCGCCGAACAGTCTCATACTGTTCGATTTGGTGGAAAGGTTCGGAAACGAGCCGCTCAGCACGATGGCGGCTCTGCAGGAGAGGGTTGACAACCTGGAGATCGACATGCCCCCGATGAACGTCACTTTGGACGACGTCGTCAAGGGACTCAAGTACGCGGGGATCGAGGTCCCCTCCGGTGTGAGGGGAAGGCTCTCCATCTGGGGACCTATGATCGAGGCGGCCGATGCGGCCATAGTGGTCGAGGACGCTCCCTTCGAGTTCGGATGCGTCGGATGCGAGCGTTCCGAGCTCATGGTGAAATACCTGATCAAGAGGAGCGGCAAGCCCGCGCTCAAACTCAAATACCCCGAGGACGAGGACGAGGGAAAGGTCTTCGTCCAGAAGGTCAAGGAATTCCTGGAGGGACTTCAGTGATCAAGATCGCACAGCTTTCATGCGGTACGGAATACAGCAGCGTACAGTACGAGATCGAGAAGGCGGCCCGCAGCGTAGGTGCGAAGGTCGTCTACCCCGACGTCTCCGCGGCGGACGTGGAGCTCGCGGTGGAGAGGTTCGGGTTCAGGCCCAGGTCCGCCCAGCTCAAGCTGATGATCGCAAGGGCGGTCCAGCTGGCCGACGGGAACTACGATGCCGACGCCGTGTTCATCACCACCTGCTTCAGGTGCGCCGAGGCGGCCCTCGTGAGGAACGAGGTCAGGAGGTTCATACAGGAGAACACCAACCTGCCCGTGGTCACCTACTCGTTCACCGAGAGGCTGAAGGCCTCCCAGCTCCTGACGAGGATGGAGGCCCTGGTGACGATAGTCACAAGGAAGGAGCTCCTCGCGAGGGAGAGGCAGTCCGGACTCACCGTCGGACTGGATTCCGGATCGTCGACGACCAAGGCCGTGGTCATGCTCAACAACAAGATCATCGGGAAGTCGTGGACGCCGTCGCACAACGTCGTGGAGTCCGCCACGCAGGTGCTCAACGAGGCGCTGGCACAGGCGGGTTACGAGTACAAGGACATCGAGGCCATCGGTACCACCGGATACGGGCGTTTCACCCTCGGCCAGCACTTCTCTGACAAGTGCAAGCTGGTCCAGGAGGAGCTGACCGTCAACTCCAAGGGAGCGGTCTGGCTCGCCGACAGGCAGAGGGGAGAGGCCACCATCATCGATATCGGAGGTATGGACAACAAGGCCATCACCGTCCGCGACGGTATCCCGGACAACTTCACCATGGGAGGCGTCTGCGCAGGAGCGTCCGGACGTTTCCTCGAGATGACCTCGAAGAGGCTGAAGATCGACGTCACCGAGCTCGGTGCGCTGGCGGACAAGGGCAACTGGAGGAACGCCAAGATGAACTCCTACTGCTCGGTCTTCGGTATCCAGGACCTGGTCACCACACTCGGGGACGGAAAGAGCTTCGAGGACGTCGCGGCCGCGGCATGCCACTCGGTCGCGGAGCAGGTCTACGAGCAGCAGCTCCAGGAGATCGACGTCAGGCACCCGATCATCCAGGTGGGAGGCACGTCGCTCATCTCGGGACTGGTCACCCAGGTCGGGGAGGTCCTCGGAGAGAAGCCCATCGTGCCCGAGAACTCACAGTTCATCGGCGCGGTCGGAGGCGCACTGCTGAGCTCAGGATTCCTGTGAGGTCGTCTTATGGAAGTAGAGGTAGTCGGCACCGACCCCTACGGGGACGCCGCGTACAAGGCGCTCTTCGAGGGGATAATCGGCGACATCGGCAAGACCTTCATGATCGAGGGTGCCAAGCTGGTCCTCAAGCCCGAGGTCCCGCTGTTCATCTTCTCGGTCGTCCTGAGGAACGTGCCCGGAGGGAAGACCATATCCAACGTCGCGTCCCTGAGGCAGGAGCGCGAGGACCTCCACATGTCCATATCCGAGGAGCGTTACGCACCCGATGTGCTGGCACAGCTGTGGAAGCGCTACGGCAGGTCCATGGTGGAGCAGCAGACCAGGTTCGACCTGATCGTCCACGGAGGGAAGGCCGAGGAGATCGAATCCATTCCGATCTCGTCCGGGGAGACCGCGATAAAGGAGATCCTCGGAGCCGTCTGGAGGGCGCTGCCTGAAGGCATCAGGAACAGGGAGACGCTCATAGACGACAGGGTCGTAACCGTCGTAGCGACGGAGGAGACCATGAAGCCGGAGTTCCTGGAGGAAGCGAGGACGATGCACGACCGTATGGTCGAGGACGCAAGGAGGCACAAGGATGTTTGAGGTCGTGAAGTACGACGGCGGGGTGTACCGCTCCGCCGAACTGTTCGAGGCCATCGAGGACGTGGGAGGGACCGTATTGCACCAGCTGCGCAGCGCGCAGATGCTTACCGTCACCATGTCGATCCCGGAGGAGGACCACGGGGTCCTCGAGAGCATATCCAAGGAGATCGGAGGGGACCTCAGGAGCGTCCCGCTGGCGGGTACGGAGATAGCCGTCGTGGGATGCACGCTGGGAAGGCACCACATGCCCCACCCCATCTGCGACATAGCTGAAGTATTGAGGGAGGGCGGAGCCATCTCCGTCGTCATGGGACTGGCCAGGGGAAGGGGGAAGAACACCTCCCAGATCTCCAAGAGGGAGATCGAGGTCCTGGACGAGTACGACGCCGTGATATTCATGCTGGGCAACTTCAAGCCTTGCGTGGAGACCAAGAGGTTCCTCATCGAGGACATCACCGCACCGGTGATCCTGGTATCCGGGCCCATGCCCGACGGCATGGACGACTGCTGCGAGGCGATCGTCGCCGGAGTGGGAAGGAAGTGCGAGAGGATGAAGTCCGCCGAGGAAAGGGCGAAGTTGGCCGAGATCGGCAGCACCGTCAACAAGGTCATCGCCGAGAGGAAGAGGCAGCTGGAGGAGGATCCGCTGTACATCCACCCGGCCGAGCTGAAGCAGCTGCTGGAGACATACGAGCCGATAGACATGTGCCTCCGCCCCGCACCCATCGTCCTGCACCTGGACGGTCTCAGGGTCAAGATCCCGTACAAGGAGCACAAGGATTACTTCGACAACCTGATGGTCTACGGACGCAGGCTGTCCGAGATCGCGGACATCACGGAATCCAAGCTCCAGGACAGCAGCACGCTGATCAGGATCAGGACCACGTCCCAGATCGAGGACGCGGACCGCAAGAAACAGCAATGAAACCATCCGTGAGGAGGGGGACGTATGTCCTTCTCCTCGATTTTCTCCAACCCTCGGACATAGAGGTGAGATCCAAGGGGATACTGCACTTCGACGCCGGGAGATACTGTTACGTGGGCAGTGCCATGGGCGGTCTCGACCAGAGGCTGTCGAGGCATCTGAGGCATGAGAAGTGCATGCGCTGGCACATCGATTTCCTGACCGTCCTCGCCGACGCCGCGGAGGCTTGGGAATCGTATCCGGACCCCATCCCGGAATGCGACCTCGCACGCATGGCGGAGGCGTGCGGGATGGTGCCCGTCCATCCCGGTTTCGGGTGTTCGGACTGCCGCTGCCGCACCCATCTCTTCACGGTGCCCGAAGGTGCCGATCGTACGCTCATATCCAAGTGCGGCCTGCATCGTTTCACAAGCGTTGAATAAGCGTATCGTCATTGTACTGCGATACCATGGACGCTCTGACGGTAACCGATGTCCGCAAGTCCTACGGCAGCCGCGAGGCGGTCAAGGGCATAAGCTTCAACGTGAAGGAGGGGGAGATATTCGGTCTGATCGGACCCAACGGGGCCGGCAAGACCACCACGCTCAGGATGATCTCCACCCTGCTGAGCATCACCTCCGGCGAGATAAAGGTCTACGGCAAGGACGTGCGCACCGAACCCGAGGAGGTCAGGAAGCTGATCAGCTATCTGCCGGAGGATGCGGGCGCCTACAAGGACCTGACCGGAAGGGCATATCTGGAGTTCATGGCCAGCTTCTTCGCCGACGGCGAGGAGAGGAAGGCCATGGTCCAGAGGGGCATGGACATCGCCAAGCTCGGCGAGAGGATAGACTCCAAGGTGGATTCCTACAGCAAGGGGATGAAGCGCCGTCTCCTGATAGCAAGGGCGATCATGTTCAGGCCGAAGCTGGCCATCCTGGATGAGGTGACATCGGGCCTGGACGTGTCCAACGCCTTCGAGGTCAGGGAGATCATCAGGCAGGTGGCGAAGGAGGGGACGTCCGTCATAATCTCGTCGCACAACATGTTCGAGGTGGAGCTGCTCTGCGAGAGGGTGGCGATGATAAACCACGGCGAGATCGTGCTCGAGGGCACGCCCCGGGAACTGAAGGACAGGTACGGTGCGGGCAACCTCGAAGAGGTGTTCATGAGGGAGGTGACCCAATGAGCCAGCTTGGCAGTTTGGTGAAGAAGGAGCTGAAGGAGCTCCTCACCCCGACGTCGGTCATATCGGTCGTCGCGGTGGTCGCCGTGCTCATAATGCTCGGCTCCGTGATAGGGGGCGAGACGCAGGATGCCACCTCCCAGAAACCGATCGGGTACGTCGACCTCTCGGACGATTCCGGCACGGATTACGCCCAGATAGGCATCGATGCCCTGAAGGCGTACTACGACGGCATCGAATGCCCGTCCGACGAGTACGTCAAGCAGATCTCCGTGGGTGCGGAGTACGGTTCCGACGCGTTCCGCGACCAGCTCCTGAGCGCCATGGAGGATGCCGGGGTGGATACGGTCATCGTATTGACCCAGACATTCAATTCCAATCTCAATTCCGCTACTGTGAAGTCCGCGACGGTGGACTCCTACTGGAACCAGACCAATCTCAGTCTGTTCTCATCGATCAGCAGCGTCACCTCCGACAACGCGATCGCCGTGATCAAGCAGGCCGTGACGAACAGGATCCTCACCGACAAGACGGCACTCACCGACCAGGAGAGGGCGGTGGCCATGAACCCGATCGACCTTCCGCATTCGTCGTACGCCACCTACCTCAAGGGCGAGATCCACGAGGACGTCACCCCGGCCGACATCTACGGTGCCCTGAGCAAGCAGATGATGTTCGTCCCGCTGATAGTCATGCTCATAATCGTGATGATCGGGAGCATCGTGATATCGTCCATGGGGAACGAGAAGGAGAACAAGACCCTAGAGACCCTGCTGACCCTGCCGGTCAACAGGACCATGATAGTCGCGGGCAAGCTGATAGGCTCCACCATTGCCGGACTGGTGATGGGCGCCCTCTACATGGTGGGGATGTACTTCTACATCAACGGCATGTCCGGAGGCGAATCCTCTGGCACATCGATGGAGTCCCTGGGTCTTTCGCTCTCGATAGTCGATTGGGCGGTCGTCACCGCGTTTATGTTCCTCGGAATCGTGGTGGCGCTGGGGCTGTGCATGATCCTCGGAGCGGTGGCGAGGAACTACAAGGCCGCGCAGATGTACATAATGCCGATAAGCATGCTCGCGGTCATACCGTCGTTCATAACGATGTTCTCCAGCATCGACTCCATGCCGATGGCGGTCCAGATCGTGCTCTATGCGATACCCTTCACCCATCCGATGACGGTGATGCAGTCGATCATGTTCGGGAACACCACGCTGATCGTCGGCGGAGCAATCTATCTGGTCCTGGTGAGCGCGGCGCTGTTCTACATCACGGTGAGGATCTACAACTCGGACATCCTGATCACGGGGTTCGCACGCAGGGAGAAGAAGGGCGGACAGGGCGGCGACGGCTCGGAGTAATCGGCGTTACTCCGCAGGCATCCAGCCAGCGCCTTTTCCTGGACCGATTTCACAACCCAATGTTTAATAAATAATAAAAGTATTACACGCGCATATAGTCACACCCACGCGGAGGACATAGTAATGAAAGGCGACAACTTATCACGCAAGGTAACCCCCGAAGTAATCACGAAGCTCCAGGACATCGTCGGAGCACAGAACGTAAACACCAATGAGATGGACAGGCTCCTCTACAGCCACGATCTTGCACCCCTCCCCAAGGAGGCAGGGCTCGCGTTCCAGAACATCCCCGATGTCATCGTCAGGCCTTCCACGACCGAGGAGGTCGCAGCGATCGTCAAGCTCGCATACGAGACCGGTATCGCCATCACCCCCCGCGGAAACTCCACCTGGGGACTCGGCGGGTCCATGCCCACCGCAGGCGGTATCCTCATCGACTTCGCTTCCAAGATGAACAAGGTCGTCAAGGTCGACACCGAGAACATGATGATCAGGGTCCAGTGCGGATGCACCTGGAAGAATGCGTCCGAAGCGTGCGAGAAGGAGGGTTACATCCTCGGATCCTACCCCTCGAGCTTCCCGTCCGCCACCGTCGCCGCTTGGCTCTCCACCGGCGGGGTCGGCATCTGCGGATACAAGTACGGCAACGCGAGGGACAGCTGTCTGAACCTTCAGGTCGTCCTTTCCGACGGATCCGTCATCGAGACCGGATTCGACCTCACCTGCAACAACATGTCCGGTTACAACCTCAACCACCTCTTCTGCGGTGCTGAGGGAACCCTCGGAGTCATCACCGAGGTCACCCTGAGGCTCTACCCCAAGGGAATCATCAAGCCCGTCGCCTACGAGTTCGACCGCCTCCAGCAGATGGCAGGCCCGATCGACAAGATCGTCAGGCACCCCAGCGTCAAGCCCCTGCACATCGCATGGTCGGACTACCTTCACTTCGAGAACCAGAGGAAGGCAGGTCTCCACGCACCCGATGTGGCCAACCTGTTCCTCGTCACCTTCCAGGGCGACGAAGAGTTCGTCAACCTCGAGGAGTCCGTCGTCGACAAGATCGTCGAGGAGGCCGGAGGAAGGAAGGTATCCTACGAGATCGCAGAGCACGAGTGGGAGGAGCGCTGCTACGAGTACAGGTGCCGTAAGATCGGAGTCGGATCCATCCCCGCCGAGGTCGTCGTGACCAACGGAAACTGGGAGAAGTTCGTCGACGAGTGCTACGAGGGCTTCAAGGTCATGAAGATGGAGGCCGGAGGAATCGTGGGAATGGTCGCCGACCGCAACACCTCGATGTTCATGCCCTACTACTTCAAGGACGACGAGTCCCTGCTCGGAATGACCGCATTCGCATACAACTTCTACATGGGCGACAAGGCCATGAAGTACGGCGGACGCTCGCTCGGACTCGGTGTGTTCTTCGCATCGAACCTCGACGTCATCCACGGATCCGGAGCGGCCAACCTCATGAGGGACCTCAAGACCTTCATGGACCCCCACGATGTCATCAACCCCGGACACCTCGTCTGCGGAAAGACCAGGTTCGGACTGTCCCTGGACAAGAACCTCATGGGAATGGCGTCCAAGCTCATGGTCTCCATCAAGAAGCTGCTGCCTGCCGACAACACCTTCGTCGCCAACGCGGCAAGGTTCCACTACGACGACATGGAGGAGGAGAAGGACCAGTCCCGTGTCGTCGAGTACGGAAAGGGCACCCAGTAAACACATTCACGGGGGCCTTCGGGCCCCTCTCTTTTATCTTTATAATTCACGAAAAGCGGGCATCTTCGTGCGCCGCGTGCGTTCCGCGGACGGCGGAACTTCCTCAGATCATACCGGATATGCCGGAACAATCGTCTAGGATGACCATTTCCGGGTCCTCGGCGAGCCATTGTTCTTTGGTAAATGTGCCAGATGTCACAGCTACGAATTTCGCAGAGGCATCCCTGGCGCACATCCAATCCATCTTGTGGTCCCCGACGTAGAGTATCTCGTCGGGACGCACTCCGAGGGCATCGGCCATGTGATTCATGGCGACGGGACTGGGCTTCGCATCGACCTCGGGATAGTCGTCGCGGCACACCATGGCATCGATGTACACGTCCACGCCAGCGATCCTCATGGCGGTCTCGGCGTACTCCCTGCATCCGCGGGTGAGGACGCCGGTCCTGTAACCCTTTGCACGGATCTCCGTGAGCATCTCCGGGACGCCGGGGAACGGACGGGCCTCGTCCACCCTCTCCATCTCCAGGTCCCTGGCGGCCTTCGCCACGGAATCGGAGACCTCCTGTATCTCGGAGTCCGATCTGTTCTTCCTCATCCACTCGAACGCCCGGTCGACGTTGAACTTGTAGCCCTGCCTGCCGTCGAGCAGCTCCTGGGGCACGCCGGCCTCGGCGAGCCTCTCGAGGATGAGCGAGGCCATCCTCCCGTAGTCCACCTTTGTATCGAGGAGCGTACCGTCCATATCGAAGCATACCGCGCGGCATCCGTCCGTCATGTGTTCACCGTAAAGGGTGTCAGGTGATGGGAGTAGCCCCCCTTCTGTTTTAGGCGGCATTCAACTTACGCATCCTACCCGCTGGTCCCGAGCAGATCATCCCAGCCGTTTGGACTTGCTCCGATGGGGAGTCGCCG
>JAFPVN010000125.1 GCA_017395275.1 Candidatus Methanomethylophilaceae archaeon
ATCGATGCCCTCCTGTCCTTTTGCGGTCCCTGATATTCCAGCTGGCGGTCAGTGGACAGGCATCCTGCCGGTAAAGCATACTGCCCAGATGGGTGGGGACATATATCTGTCCATCCGTTATTCCCTCGCCGAGAGCTGCTTGTATGCCCCTGCGGGATATGAGGTGGGTGGAGGACAGACACTCTTCCGGAGTGTTTCTCGGGATTCTGTGTTCGGCAAGGGAAGGGTTGCGCCGTTGTTCGAAGGAGACCAGAGGGTCGCTTTGCTTTCAGCAAATGGTCGCAACGTTGCGGTTTCTCTTGAAACGGGTTGCCTTTGCTCGTATGTGAAGGGTGGCCGCGAGCGGCTCGCATCCCCATTATCTCCCAACTTCTGGCGTCCCAGGACAGACAATGACCGGGGCTGGCGTTCCCCCTTGAATTACTGGGCAGACGTGAAATGGAGTTCAGTTTCAGTCAGTCCGTCGGACGGGGCATCGGGCGTTGGAATAGTTTCCGTGATGGAGAATCCGGAGGGGGTATGTCTAAAGATTCATTATTCGATGGACCGTAAGGGTGTATTACGGGTTGATTATGCCCTGACCATCCCGGATGATCTCCCTGAACCGATCCGTGTCGGCCTCCAAGGCGTCTTTTGCCCAGAACTGCCTAATCCCCGCAGGGGGCCGGAAGTTACCTATTTCGGCAGGGGGCCGTGGGAGAATTATGCCGACCGCAAGGATGGTGCCCCTCTGGGTTTGTACAAGGCTTATGTCAACCGTTTTCCCCATCATTCCGAGATTGAATCAGAACCGGCATCAGATATGATGTTCAACTATGTGTTTCCTCAGGAGAACGGAAACCGTTGCGACGTATTCTGGCTATCAATCGGGAATCTCCGTTTCGAGTCCCTTTCTTCTCCGATAGGGATGTCTGTCTGGGACGCGACGCAGGAAGCTTTGGACCGGGCAACCCATATCAATGAGATCGTCCATCTTCCTGATGGCCAATATGTTGTGAATGTAGATGGCGCACAGGCTGGCGTAGGTGGGACGAATTCGTGGAGTCCGAATGCTGCTCCAACCCGTGAGTATCGGCTCTTGGAAAAGAATTATCGTTATTCCTTTTGCATCCGATAATATTTTTCGTAACTTGCAAACCCTTTCGCCCTTTGCGGGCGCTAACGAAGCAAGATCATGGCACTATTCAAGCAGGAGTTGGCTATCGACCTGGGCACGGCCAACACGGTGATTCTACGGGATGACAAGGTCGTCCTGGATGAGCCCAGCATCATCGCGATCGAGACCAAGACCGCCAAGCTGTTCGCCATCGGCAACGAGGCGCAGCTGATCGAGGAGCATACCAATCCCCGTATCTATACCATCCGTCCGCTGATGAACGGCGTCATCGCCGACTACGACGCGGCCGAGATGATGCTGACCGGATTCATCCGCAAGGCTACGGGTGCCCGCAAGGGCCTGTTCGCCCCGACGCTTAAGATGGTGGTCGGCATTCCCGGCGGTTCTACGCCGGTGGACATGCGTTCGATCCGCGACTCCGCGTCGCATGCCGGTGCCCACGAACTGTACATGATCTACGAGCCCATGGCTTCCGCCCTGGGTATCGGTCTGGACGTCACCGCCCCGAACGGCAACATGGTGGTCGACATCGGTGGCGGCACCACGGAGATCGCCGTCATTTCCCTGGGCGGCATCGTCGAGTCGTCGAGCATCCACGTGGCCGGCAACGAGATCACGACGGATATCATCGACTACATGGCCCAGCAGCATAACATCAGCATCGGCCGCACGACGGCGGAGCAGATCAAGTTCTCGGTGGGTTCCGTGCTTCAGGAGCTCCCTCCGGAGGAGGCGCCGAAGGACTACCTGGTCATCGGCCGCAACATCGTCACGGCGCACCCGACGCAGGCGGAGATCAACTACAGCGAGATCGCGGGCTGCATCGACAAGACCATCTCGAAGATCGAGAGCGAGATCATCAAGGTCTTGCAGCGTACTCCGCCGGAGCTGTATTCCAACATCGTGGTGAACGGTATCTGGCTCGCCGGTGGCGGTTCGCTGCTGCGCGGCATCGCGAAGCGCTTCTCCGACAAGGTCAACATCCCGTTCCATGTCGCGGAGGACCCGCTGAAGGCCGTCGCCCGCGGCACCTGCCTCGCACTGAAAGGCACTGACGTCTATCCCTTCCTGATGAAATAGGACAGACGCCTTCTGACGGGAGCCGCCGGGGGGGGG
>JAFPVN010000126.1 GCA_017395275.1 Candidatus Methanomethylophilaceae archaeon
ACAGAGAGTCATCGGTAATAGAGGTGCTGCCGTCGGTCACGGAGTAGGTTGAACCGCTCTTGGTGTAGTTCACCGCATCGCAGGCAAAGGGTTCGCCCGAGATCTCGGTGAAATGGGATTGGTCGAATTGGATGACGTCGGAAGCAGATGTGCCCATATAGCGATACAACTTGGCGACGAAGTAATCCGTTGTAATTGTGTTATCCCCGTTGACGGTGGATCCTGAATAGTAGGTCGTGCCGGTCTCGATGATGACATCGTCATTGTCGGAACCTCCGGTGGCGAATCCGACCCCCATGGGCTGCGCCAACAGGATTGTGACTGCGAATGCTGCCAATGCGATTATTGTAATTCTTGACGGCAATCCCATAATATTCAATACAGAATATTCTGATATAAATATTATTTTATTCTCAAATAATATATCATGAACAATACCTTAGATTCGGATACGTGACCAGTACGTACAGGGTAATTGATAGTGAGACGTATGGACTAGTCCTATCAAACACGATGACGGACTGATAATTTGTGAGCCCGCACTCGGGTCTGTAATACTCTGTAAACCTTACGAGCTCAAAGGATCAGAATCGCTCATCAGGAACACCAATTTGGACCCCGTCAGATCCAAGAAGCCGGTATCCTCAATGTCATAGGCGTTCTCGTCTCCACCATCCTGAGGTACCTTATACAGATTGATCACGTCGTTAACGTATGTTATGGTGACGGTGAACGAGTAATCCGTGCCTGAACTGAGACCCGTGATTGCCTCGGTTGGCAATGAACTCACGCCGGGAGGGGTGGGGCTGCCTAACAGGGCCTCTGAAATCCCAATGTTGTAATTGGTGTTGTTGATGTTCAGAATGACGCTGTCGATGATCGCCCATGATCTGGGATCGTTGAGATGGATGTAACAGCGGACCACAGGATCGCCGTCGCTAACATGGATCCTCAACTTGTAATTCTGAATTACTGTAACCTTCTTCCCATCGGGGGAGTCGGCATCGTAGATCGTTAGCACATTATCGCTTGACAAGTCGGTGATGGCCCTGTCGATCGTCAGGGACTGACCAAGGGATGTGCCGCTGCTGTCGACGATGTCGAGCGTGTTTCCATCATAGGTTACGGTGCCGCTGTTGACGGTGTTGGTGGCCGTATATGTGGTTACGGCGAATCCTGTACCGATGAGGAAGCCTACCGCTACAACAGCGATGATGGCGGCGAACAGCCTGTTACCACTCATTCTCCTTCCCTCCTTCCGGATACGGAGACAATCGCCATCACCCGGCCGGATTCGGTCATGTTGACCATATCGGGCGACGGGGCGATATTGTTAGTCGAAGGGTTGAGAGACACTATCCTCACGGAGACGCTTGAACTGTCGATCTTTACAACGATGAACGTTCCCTTTATCACAATGAATTCGTAGTTGTCGAGATTGTCATATCCCGTGATATCGATGATATACCATCCCACATCCTGCACCGTTCTGCTGTCGTATACGATGCTGTGAACTGCCCCCCTTACGGCCGGCAGGTCGCTGGGTACGACAGAGACCAGCGAATACATGTTATCGGGGATGGTGAATGCGCTTCCGGTGTAGAACTCCGACTCCGAATGCGCGACTATGTATGCCTTGCGGGTTTCGATCGACCACTCGAGACGTTTATCCAGATTGGTTCCGTCGTCCCATATGTACGGAGGTACGAGCCTGGCGGTCACGTAGTAGGTCCCGGCATTCGTGCCCGTATTGTGCCAATCGTCGTCAACGGACTCTATCAGCATATAGTATCCGTCACGGCTCTTGTATCCAGTCTTCTCTGTGCCATCATAGATGTAATAGATCGGGCTATCGCCATATAACTCGGGCAACGGGATCGGAATACCGGTCGTAGGTTCAAAGGTGACGGTCACGACATAGTAATATACAGAGCTGCTGGTGATGAAGTCGCTGTACGTGTACGGGTTGGAGTTCGGAGTTATAGGGAAATCCTGTCCGTTGATTTTCACGTTGGTGGCGATGAAACCGCTGTACATCGTGATGATCAATGCTATGGCGTCTCCCTGCTCACCGACCAGATTGGCGGTGACCGTACCGCCGTACGAACCGTCGTTGGTGATGTTGAGGACATAGAATCCCTCCTTCCACAATATGATATAGATCGTGTGGGTGACTTCTATATCTACCAGCGTGGAACTAGTGATCTGTGTCACCATACCTGTCGTTTCATCCTTCAATCCCCAGCCTACGAACGAATATATCTCGTGTGTCTGCGGATCCTCGTACATAGAGAATATCGGGAGGTTGGAATATGGCTGACCGAACGTGAAATCGCCTTCGTCGAGCACTTCCTCCTGCATATCGTCATACATTATGACGTGCACAGGCAACGCATTCCACACTGCGATGAATGACCTTTCCCCGAAAGTGCCCACGGCGATGGGATAGTTCTTACGGGGAGTCTCGTTGGGAGTGTCTGCATCGACCCACCCCACGAAATCATATCCTCTACGAGTCACATCACCCATGGTGTAACCAGTGGTAATCTTATACGTGGCAAAGTTGACGAATCCGCTGCCCAGGTCCGCTTTGATGACATAATCTATGGGGTTACCCCAGTCCGCGTTGAGATTCATGTGATTGTATACGCGGATTACCTCACCAGGCGTGTAGTAGTCCTTATCGCCGCCCGTAGCATTCCATCCATCCAATGCATGTCCATCCATGTCGTTCAGATGTACAGAGGCGAGCTGATCCTTAGTAGCTATATGCAGACGTGCACCGTTTATAACCTGTATAACAAATGTAGACGGGCCTGCAGAGGTCGTCGAGACGAAGGTTACATCCCACCTTATGCAAGACAGGTCCGACGTTACAACCGTATCGTCTGTCACGGCTCCAATCTCGTAGATGTTGTTGACATTGGCATCCATCGGGTATGGGTCGTCTGAACCTATCCTCACCTGAATATCTGATACACCCAGGATTGCATCATTACCAGTTTCGACCGATTCCGCATGCCACTCGGTTGAAGAGCCCGTATGATAGTCGAAAATCATGAAATATGCGGAACTGCCAGCATTGACATACGCATAGTAGTATCCATTGTCGGATCTCTGTAACCACCATCCGTCACCACCCTGAGAATCCACCACCTTGATTCTCATATTCCCATTGGTAGCATCTGTGAGGACAGGATCATAAGCCGTGATCTTCACGGTAGGCACATAAGTGATATAGATGTGGGTTTCCTCGCTGATGTCAGTGACGGTCAGCGCATACTTCCCATCGTTGTCATTAGAGTATACTGGTACCAAACGTTCATTGTTAGCCACGATTGTACTTACGTTGAAGGGGTTGTTGGAACTCCCGCGGTCCATATTCAGCGTGTACGTCATATTGTCCTTGAAATAGACATATTGAGTACCGGTCCTGTTACCGGAATCCCA
>JAFPVN010000127.1 GCA_017395275.1 Candidatus Methanomethylophilaceae archaeon
CCTAGGGAGGAGCTCAGATCGCTCCAGTACCGCGAGCTGAAATCGCTGGTCAACAACCTGTATTCGTTCAACAAGTTCTACCACGACAGGATGAAGGCCCAGGGCGTCCATCCTGACGACATCACCGGCCTGACCGACATCACCAAGCTGCCGTTCATGTACAAGCAGGACCTGCGCGACTACTACCCCACCAACATGTTCACCGTCCCGAACAACGAGGTCGTCAGGTACCACGTGTCCTCCGGGACCACCGGCAAGCCCACCCTCGTGGGCTACACCAAGAACGACCTGGAGTATTGGACTGAGGCCCTGGCCAGGTCCCTCACGTCCGTGGGCATCGGCCCGGACGACACCATGCAGATCTCCTACGGCTACGGGCTGTTCACCGGCGGACTCGGCCTCCACTACGGGGCCGAGAGGGTCGGGGCGACCGTCCTCCCCACCGGGACCGGCGGCACCGAGAGGCAGATCGAGCTCATCCAGGACCTCGGGGTCACCGCCATCGCGTGCACCCCTTCCTACCTCATCCACATGGGCGACGTTGCCAAGAAGATGGGCGTCGACTTCAAGAGGGACACCAAGCTGAGGAAGGCGGTCCTGGGGGCGGAGCCCTGGTCCGAGAGCATGCGCCAGCACATCGAGCAGGACATGGGGATCAAGGCCTATGACATATACGGGACCTCCGAGCAGGCCGGCCCGATGTTCACGGAGTGCGAGGAGCGCAAGGGGATCCACATCGCCGGCGACATCATGTACGTCGAGATCCTGGACCCGGACACGGGGGAGTCCCTGGAGCCCGGCCAGAAGGGAGAGATGGTCGTCACCATGCTGAAGAAGGAGGCCATGCCCATGATCCGCTACAAGATCAGGGACATCACCACGCTCAACGAGGACGAGTGCGAGTGCGGGAGGACCTCCCCCAGGATCAGCAGGATTACCGGCAGGTCCGACGACATGCTGATCATCCGCGGTATCAACGTGGTCCCGTCCCAGATCGAATACACCTTGCTGCAGATCCCCCAGGTCGGGAACCAGTACATGATCTACGTCAGCAGGGAGGGCGCCCTGGACAACATGGTGCTGCAGGTGGAGATCAAGGAGGAGGCGTTCACCGACAAGCTGGAGGACATGATCCGCCTCAGGTCACACATCGAGTCGGAGCTCAAGAAGTACCTCAACATCGCCGTCACCGTGGAGCTCAAGGCCCCCGGAGAGCTGCCCAGGTTCGAGGGCAAGGCAAAACGCGTTATCGACACCAGGAAGTTACGAGGTGAGAACAAATGTCGAAGATCATCACACAGCTGTCAATTTTCGTGAACAACGAGCCCGGCCGCCTGGCCCACATCGTGGGTGTCCTGAGGGACTGCGGCGTCAACATGAAGGCGTTCAACCTCGCGGAGTCCGCGGAGTTCGGGATCCTCAGGGCCATCGTCGAAGACCCCGAGGACGCCTATTCCAGATTGAAGGCCAAGGACGTCATAGTCAGGAAGACCGATGTCATCGGCGTAGTCATCGCCGACGAGCCCGGATCAATCTTCAAGGCCGCGGACCTCCTCGGCAGGGCGGGCATCAACATCGAGTACGGCTACGCCTACACAGGCAGGAACAAGGCCGCGTTCTTCCTCAGGGTCGATGACGCCGCCAAGGCCGTCCGCGAGCTCGAGTGCGCTGGCATCGAACTGATCACAGACCAGGAGATCTGAGCAGATGGGCAACCTGAACATCGCGGTGGTCGGCACCCCGGGGTATGCGGGAACCGTAGGCAAGAAGGGCACCGTCACAGACATGACCTTCTACGACCACAAGGCGGGCACCGACTCCTTCACCCTTATCGAGCCCTCCAAGTACCCCGAGAAGCTGTCATCGCTGTTCTACTCCGTCGCCATGTCGGAGTTCTGCATCCTCGTCGTGGACAAGATCGATTCCTTCCTGGGGGAGACCATCGTCATGGTGGACTCCCTTGGCATCGACAAGGGATTCATCATCCTCAGGAACTACATCCAGCCCGAGCAGCTGGCCCCCATCCTTGCGGGGACCTGCCTGGAGCACTACGAGTACCGCGAGGAGGACCCCATCAAGATGAGGGAGGAGCTCATCGCCATGGCCAAGGCAGCCGCCAAGCAGCCCGGCGAGGGCACATGCGGCTCCTGCCCCGTGGACAGCCACTTCAACGTCAAGGGCGTCGGGACCGTGGTCCTGGGCTCAGTCATCGACGGCTATTTCAGGAAGCACGACAAGATGAAGGTCTTCCCCATCAACAGGGAGGTCATCCTCAAGAGCATCCAGAAGCACGACATAGATGCCGACGACGGCGTCAAGGGCGACCACGTCGGGCTGGCCCTCAGGGGCATCGAGTCAGACGAGCTCGACAGGGGATACGTCCTCACCACCGACG
>JAFPVN010000128.1 GCA_017395275.1 Candidatus Methanomethylophilaceae archaeon
GCATGCCCTGGAGACGGGGACGGGTCTCGGATGCGTAGACGAAGAACCTCTTCCCGTCGGCCCAGGCCTTCCTGATCGGGGCCAATGCGGTACCGACATCCACCGTCGCCAGCGCACCGGCGTTGCAGTGCGTCATGACCTTGAAGCCGTCCTTGATGAGCGGGGCGCCGTACTCCCCGATGGCCGTGCATTTGTCCACCATGGACTGCGCGTACGCGTCCGCGGCCTCGACGGGGTCCCTCCCCTTCCCGAGCTCCGCGGTCATGTAATCCACAGCGTAGAACAGGTCGTTGGCCGTCGGCCTCGCGGCCTTGATGTCCTTCGCCGCCTTGACGAGGTCGCATTTGCCGAGCGCGGCGAGACACATCGCGTATGCGGCGGTCGCGCCGATGGAGGGCGCGCCCCTGGTCGTCATGTTCCTGATCGCCTCTGCGACGTCCTTGTAGTCGTTGAATGAGACGATCACGACCTTGTCGGGGAGTTCCCTCTGATCGATCATGACGACTGATCCGTTCTGGAACCATACCGCGCGGAGGTCCTCCGTTCCGTCCTTCGTTCTTACTTTCACATTAGCACCTGCGGGACGATTGACCTGCCCCGTTATAATTGTGCGCCCGCGCACTTTTATAAGAACGGGTGCAGATTATCGGGCCGATGGCCAGACCCTCCAGCGGTAATTTCGAGATCTATGCGATCAAGGACGGTTACATCAGGGTCAACGGGAGGATCAAGAAACGTATCCTCCACGCCCTGCAGGAGAGGGACATGACCCCGACGGAACTGGTCGTCGCCGCGGGAAGGGCGATGTCCACCATATCCAAGCACCTCGAGGACATGGTGGAGCAGGGTCTTATCGGATACAGGGTGAACGAGAACGACGGCCGCAGCAGGATATACTTCCTCCTGGGCGCCCCGCTCATGGCATCGAAGCCCCCGGACTCCAAGGCCATGGAGCTGTCGTCGGAGATCCTCTCCGACGTCACCGAGGACTACACCCGCGCCAGCGGTCTGATCCTCAGGTCGCTGATCCTCACCTATGACGGCGTGGGCCTGAGCGTCAGTCCCGTCCTGTACTCGATAGGGTGCGACATGGCCTACAACCTCCTCACCGGGATGCAGTACCGCAGCGAATCCGTCGCGCTGGAGATGGCGAAGCAGTACTTCGACCAGTTCGGGCTCGGCGAGATGACCCTCTACTCCAAGGACCCGATAACCGTCCTCTTCAGGGACACCGTTGACCTAACTCAGACGTCCGCATCCGCGATGGCGTCGTTCATGGAGGGATTTGTCTGCACCTTCCTGACGAGCTGCATAGGCGTGCCGTACGTGAAGACCGAACAGGAGGTCTTCGGGGTCAGGAACAACTTCATAAGGATAACCATTGAGAAGGACAGGTCATCTGGGAACGTACTCTAAGAGCACGCCGTCGCCCATCCTCTCGACGTTCTTCAGCGTAAGTGCCAGACCGCCGTCCTTCACCCATCCGTCGCCGTCGGCGGGGGTGGGGGATTCGCTGCCTCCGATGACCATGCTGCCGACGTATATCGTCAGAAGGTCCACGATCCCGGCCTTCAGGAACGATGCGATGGTGCTCCCTCCGCCCTCGACCAGAATGGATCCTATCCCCATCTCCCCGAGTCTCTCCATGACGAAGCCGAGGTCGATGCCTCCGGGGGATCTGATAACATCGCATCCGTCCCATGTCCTGGAGCACGAATCCGATGTAACGATAATCGATCTGGCACTGTCGTCGACGGCCTTCGCGTCCGCGGGCGTGCGGCCGTTGGGGTCTATGATTATCCTCACCTGGTTCTCGTCGCGGGAACGTCCCTTAACTGTGAGATGCGGGTCGTCGGATACGACCGTCCCGACGCCTACTAAGATGGCGTCGTACCTCATCCTCAGCCCCTTGACCCTCGCCTTGTCCTCCTCCGAGGAGATGCGCACCTGCCTCCTCTCGGCGCCGGCGATCTTCCCGTCGGCGCTCATGGCGCAGTTGATGTGGACGAACGGTCTCATGATTCCCCGCCGGGAGTGATGGTGAAGTGATACAGGTCCTTCTTCCTCTCCACTCCGAACTTGACGTCGAGGAATGTCTCCAGGGTATCCATCTGGCTGAGCAGGTGCCTGCTGATGCGGGACACCGAGAATGCGCTGTTGCCGTCGGCCATCGCCAGGTACGGGAGCAGCTGGTCCGCCGTGTGGACGTCCATGGTGGAACCAGATTCCATGATCTTGAGCAGGTCGTGGGCCACATCGATGCCCGCCTGATTCGCGGGGTGGCTCCTTGACGTGAGCACGTTTGCCCCGAGCCTTCCGTTCTCGTATTCGGCGACGAGCGAGAGTCCCGCCCCTTTGGATATGCCGCCGTCGGAGTACTCCTTGGTTATCTCCACGGGCAGTTTCCCGAGGGTGCCCTCGCATCCGGCGACCATCTGGTCCCCGATCCAGTCGGGGAGGTTCTGGACGAAGCATAC
>JAFPVN010000010.1 GCA_017395275.1 Candidatus Methanomethylophilaceae archaeon
GAAGGCGGAGAAGCAGGTCGCGAAATTCGCCGCCGAGCTCGGGATCTCCACGGGAACATTCTTCAACAAGGGTAAGAAGCTCGTCACCGAGAACCCCGGCGAGATCGACGATTTCATCGCCCACATCTCCCAGTGAAACCGGGGCCTACGGGCCTCATTCCCATTTCTTGTACAATCTGTGCTCGATGCCCAGCTGGTCGAGGCATCTTCCGACGATGAAATCGATGATATCATCAACGGTCTGCGGTTTGGAATAGAACCCGGGATTGGCATCCAGTATGCAGACGCCGCATCTGGCGAGCCTGAGCTCGTTCTCCAGGACTATGGCGCTCTTGGGGGTCTCCCTGACGACCAATACGAGTTTCCTGGATTCCTTCAGCGCCACCGCCGCTGCGCGGGTTATGAGCGTGTCCGCCAGACCGTTGGAGATCTTGGCCAGTGACGATGTGCTGCACGGGGCGACGAACATGGCGTCGAACCTGTAGCTCCCTGATGCGATGGAAGCGAAGAGGTCGTCGTCCTCGTAGACGACGTCCGCCATCCTGCGGACATCCTCCACGGAGTAACCGGTCTCCTGCGGGATTATCTTTTCAGCCATCTTCGAGATGACGAGGATCCTCTCTCCCGGGAGCTCCTGCAGCAGGCGTATGCCGTACATGCATCCCGATGCACCGGTGATGGCGACTACGTACTTCACGGAATCCTCATATCCTAATGAGTTCATATCGTTGGCGGTCTCCGGGCGGCCGCGGATCTCCTCTTGTGTATGAGATACACCAACCAGATGAGGACCAGTACGGCGACGAAGACTCCTGCCGCGATGTACTTGGATTCGGTGCCGTAGTTGTCGTTGAAGAACGGGTTCACCGCGAAGAGCATCACCGATACCGTGGTCCCTCCCGCGAGGCGCCGAGCACGGCGCTGTTCATGGGGTTGATTCCCAAGGCCAAGTCGGCGACGGACGATGTGCTTCCGTCCGCCCTCGCGCACGTATACGCCCACCACCATACGCCCATCAGCGCGACGATGATGGCCAGCATCGCCGTCAGGGTACCGCCCATCCCGTACTCCTCGTCGATGCGGGGATACAGCAGTCCCCCGTACGCGGCCAGTGCCCCTATCCACAGGAGCGTTATGATTACGGCCCAGTCTCTCCAGTTCATGTCGTTCCCTCTGCGTAATCCATCGGGGCGCGTGATATAAAAAAACTGCACCTTCCCTCACATTCTTCGGAATCCATTAAATAGGACGAATATATTCCTGCAATCACGGATTAGTCTGCAGTATCCTGCAGCCCGTGGCGGACATTACGCCCGCAGGCCGTACGGGGGTCTTGGACCGAACGTGCGGGACACGAACTCCGACCCTTTTGGATAGTGTTGATTCTCAGCAATGGTTATATACTTCTTCCAGAATACCAGCGTCATCGATGTACGCCCATGGCACCCGGAAGGGAGGTCAGGCGGCATCAGAGAGGTATAGAAAATGGTTACCGTCTACGACGTACCTGCCGAGAAGCTCATTCTCAAGGTCGCAGAGAAGCTCAAGTCTGTCGATGCGATCCAGCCCCCCGAGTGGGCAGAGTTTGTGAAGACCGGAAGGCACACAGAGAAGGCCCCTACCCAGGAGGACTGGTGGTACACAAGGTCCGCAGCCATCCTGAGGAAGCTCTACGTGAAGGGCCCCATGGGATCCTCCAGGCTCGCAGCCGAGTACGGAGGATATGCAGACAAGGGTTCAATGCCCAACAAGGCATGCAAGGGAAGCCGCAACATCGCCAGAAAGTGCATGATGCAGCTCGAGAAGGCCGGCTACCTCGTTTCCATCGAGAAACAGGGCCGTGGAATCAGCCCCAGCGGAATGTCCCTCCTGGACAACACCGCCAAAGAGGTCTATGATGAGATGAAGGCCTGAAGGAGGACTTGGCATGGAAGACCCTGAATTGGAAGCACTTAGACAGAGAAGGATGGCCGAACTCCAGAACAACCAGCAGCAGGCTGCCGCACAGCAGCAGGCCGCGGAGCAGAGGCGCCAGCAGATGGAAATGCAGAAGCAGATGATCCTGAGGCAGATCCTTACACCTGACGCAAGAGACAGGCTATCCAATATAAGAGCAGCGAACCCGGAGATATGCAACGCAGTTGAGATGCAGCTCATCCAGCTGGCACAGTCCGGAAGGCTCCAGGGAGTCGTGAACGACGACATGCTGAGGAATTTCCTGAGGCAGGTCTCCCCGCAGCACAGGGAGATCACCATAGAGAGGAGATGATTACATGAGTTCAACCAAACCGCCGGCAATGAAAGGCAGGCTCAACAAGCTTGTGAAGCAGAACCGCCGTGTACCCGCATGGGTCATGATGAGAACGAACAGGCAGGTCCTTCGCCACCCCAAGAGAAGGTCCTGGCGCATGAGCAAGATCAAGGAGTGAGTTAGATGGCTGATGAGATCGAGAGAATCATTACCGTCCCCCTCAAGGCAACCAAGATGGCACCCCGCTCCCGCAGGGCAAAGAGGGCCGTCAAGGAGGTCAGGGAGTTCATCGCAAGGCACATGAAGGCCGAAGAGGACAAGGTCTGGATCGACACCAAGGTCAACGAGAAGCTTTGGGAGAGAGGGATCCAGAAGCCCCCGAGCAGGATCGCCGTCAGGGCTGTGAAGTTCGACGACGGTACCGTCGAGGTAACCCTTTCGGAGTGATTGGAATGATGAGGCTCTCGCGCTACGCCGGCAATCCCAACCTCGGGGTCTATTCCTGCGTGAGCGAGGACTTCGCATTCATCGCTTCCGACCTCGGCGACGAGTACGTCGCCGAGATCGAGGAGGTCCTCGGCGTCAAGGGGATCAGGACATCGGTGGCCGGCTCGTTCGTGGTCGGCTCGCTGATGGCCATGAACTCCAACGGCGCCATAGTTTCCGGGCTCGCCGAGGAGAAGGAGCTGAAGGTCATCCGTCAGCATCTCCCGGTGGCCCTTCTCAACGATACGCTGAACGCTGCGGGGAACAACATCCTCGTCAACGACTTCGGCGCCATCGTCAACCCCGACATCGACGACCGC
>JAFPVN010000129.1 GCA_017395275.1 Candidatus Methanomethylophilaceae archaeon
TGAACTCCGCGTTCTCGTTGTTGACGTCCATCTGCTGTCCGCGGGCCAGGTCCCACACGGCCTTGCTGGTCACGCTCAGGACCCTGCGCAGGTCCTCGGCGGGGATGTCCATGCCTCCGATGATCTGGTACGCCTTGGCGAACAGCGCGTCCCCCGCGAGTATGGCGGTGGGCATGCCGTAGATGACGTGCGAGGTCTTCATGCCGCGGCGCATCTCGTCGCCGTCCATGAGGTCGTCGTGGATCAGCGTGAAGTTATGGATGTACTCTATGGCGACCGCCATGGGGACGGCCTTCTTCCCGTCGCCTCCGACCGCCCTGCATGCCGCAACGACCATGCACGGTCTCATCCTCTTGCCGCCGGCGTAGGGGTACTGCCTGGCCGCCTCGATGAGGTTCGAGGGCAGCTCGTCCTCTATGTACGATCTGATCGGTCCGTCCAGTTCGGCGGACATCTCCTTGAGTCTCTGCTTGACATCCATGTCACATACCTCTGATCCATTTCTCGGTCTCCCCGAGGACCACGTGTCTTGCCCCGGAGAGCGCTTTAATGTCCGGGGAGCCGGTCAGCAGCATCGCAGCCTTCAGCTCCTCCCTTATCGTAATGAGTTTCTCCTTCACCGCATCGGCGGATTGGGTGGCCTCCTCGAGCACGAGGTTCGCCGCGCCTGCGCATACGGCGCCAAGCGAGATCGCCCTGGCGACGTCCAGTCCGGTCCTCACCCCGCCTGAAGCGATCATCGGGACGCGCTTGTCCGCCGCGATGAGCGATACGGGTGTGGGGATGCCCCAATCGAAGAAGGTCTCCCCCACTCTGGCTCTTATGCTGTCATTGGCGTTGCGCGCCCTGTAGAGCTCTACGGCGGAGAAGCTCGTCCCGCCCATCCCTGCGAGGTCTATGGCCTTCACCCCGACGGCGTAGAGCTTCGTCAGCGTCTCGGGCATGAATCCCGCACCGGTCTCCTTGACTATGACGGGGCATTCCCTGGCAACGGTCCTGATCGCGTCGTAGCATCCGCGGGCGTTGGTGTCCCCTTCGGGCTGGACGACCTCCTGCAGGAAGTTCAGGTGTATCGCCACGTAGTCCGCGTCGATGAGCTCCCTGGCCTTGCAGACGTCGTCGACGCCGTACGCCCTCTTCCCCTTCTGGGGTATGAGCTGGGGCGCCCCCACGTTCCCTATGACCAGCGGGACGCCGTAATCCTTGATGACGGAGTAGCTCTCGGTATCGACGCCGTCGATGCCCGCCCTCTCGCTGCCTACGCCCATACCGATGCCCAGATCGGCGCAGGCCTCCGCGATGTTGGCGTTGATCCTCTTCGCGCCCTCGAACCCGCCGGTGATGGCGGTGACGATGAACGGGAAGGACAGCTCCTTGCCCAGCACGTTGCATGACGTGTCTATCTCGTCGAGGTCCACCTCGGGCAGCGCGTTGTGCAGCAGCCTGACGTCGTTCCAGTAGTTGTATCCGGGTTCGATCCTCTCGTTGAGGCAAATGTTGATGTGATCGGCCTTCCTGCCTTTGATCTGGGTCATATTATCCCGCCTGTCGCTTTCGTGCAGATTACGTCCTCCCCCTTCAGCAGGGAGAGGAGCCTTCCCTCCGCATTGCCGTTGACCAGTATGCATTCCCTCTTCTCGGAGCACATCCTGAGCATGGCCTTCATCTTCTCGTAAACCCCGCCCGTTACGTCGTCCACCGAGATGTCGGACCTCACGGACTCGAGGGTCCTCTGGTCCACGGTACCGTACATCCTCGCCGACGGGTTGGTCTTGGGGTCGTCGTCGAACAGGCCGTCTATGTCGGAGACGAATATCACCTGGTCGATGTCGAATATGTCCGTGAGCCTCTCCATTATCTGGTCGCCGGAGAGTATGGCGAAACCTAGCTTCCTGTCGAGGACGACGTCGCCGAACATGACCGGCATTATGCCGAGGTCCACGAAGCGCCTGAGCACCTCGTCGTTCTCGATGATGAGTCTCCTGTCCTCCATGACGAAGCACGATCCCGGGGGTACGGAGACCGCGGGGATACCAGATTCGTTCAGCTCCTTCACTATCATGGAGTCCAGGTCCCTGACGTCGTAGCACACCTGGGCCACCGCGGGGATCTGCTCCCTGGACCTGTTGCCGGCGTTGAGGTCGTACTTCTTGGCGAGGACGTGTCCGAACGATCCCGCGCCGTGGACGATGATGACGTCCTGTCCGGAATCCCTGATCTCCCTGCAGAGCCTCCTGACGGTATCCGCGTTGAACCTGCGGTACTCCTTCTTGTCCGTGATGATGCTCCCGCCCAGTTTGATCAGTTTCATCGGGTCCCTCCGGATATCGGTATAATGCGCGCATAAATAAATGGGACGGATTCGACAATGGACGAATGCGTACGGCAAGGCTACAGCCCTGCCCAACAGATGAAACGCCTCCCAATTGATATGAGAGTGGTCTGCGATTAGAGTTTGCTACAACCAAAATCGAGACCGTGTTCTACATGGGCGGTCTGACATAAAAAACCGCCCATGTTCATTGTCGAGATTTCGTTGTGGCGGAATCGAAAGGAGAGACCACAATGGAATTATCCATAGGAATAGACGTCCACAAGGACAGTTGTACGGCCTATGCCACTTACAGTGGCATCAACAAACCCA
>JAFPVN010000130.1 GCA_017395275.1 Candidatus Methanomethylophilaceae archaeon
ACGGGGATACTTGTACGGCGAGGTGTTGTTCTTCGCGTAGATCTGCATCTCCTTCTTCAGCGCCTCGGAGGGCTCGTAACCCGGTCTGAGGATTATGGTGGCCTTCACGAGCTGTCCCCTCACGGCGTCGGGGACGCCGGTGACCGCGCATTCCAGCACGGCGGGGTGCTCGAGCATGACGCTCTCGATCTCGAAGGGACTGATCCTGTATCCGGATGACTTGATGAGGTCGTCGTTCCTTCCGGAATACCAGAAGTATCCGTCCTCGTCCTTCCATGCCACGTCGCCGGTGTGGTGCCATCCGTCCCTGAGGGTCTCGGCGGTCTTCTCGGGGTTCTTGTAGTACTCCTTGAAGATACCCGGGACGCGGGGGTTGATGCTGACGACGATCTCCCCCTCCACTCCCACGGGGCACTCGTTGCCGTCGTGGTCGACGAGCTTGACCTCGAACTGCGGGGACGGCTTACCCATCGATCCCGGCTTGGGCTTCATACCTCTGAGTGTGCCGACGATGACCGAGGACTCGGTCTGTCCGAAGGCCTCCATGAGCTTCAGACCAGTGGCCTTGTACCATGTGTTGTAGGTATCGGGATTAAGCGCCTCTCCGGCGATGCAGCAGTTCTTCAGCGAGGAGAGGTCGTGTCCCTCCAGTCCCGCCTGCAGGTAGAGCCTGAACATGGTGGGCGGGCAGCAGAACGTAGTGATCTTGTGCTTCTCGATCATGTCGAGGACATGCGACGGTTCGAACTTGGCGAACTCGTAGACGAACACCGCCCCCTCCATTATCCATTGGCCGTAGATCTTCCCCCAGGCGTTCTTGGCCCAGCCCGTCTCGCAGACCGACCAGTGCAGGCCCTCGGGGTCTATCTGATGCCAATGCTTCGCCAGGAGTATATGACCCAGCGGGTAGGTGTAGTCGTGGACGGCCATCTTCGGGTTGCCCGACGTCCCCGATGTGAAGTACATGAGGAACCTGTCGTTCTTGTTGGTCTCCACCCTCTCCCATTTCTCGGAGAATCCCTCGACCTCGGTGTCGAAGTCGTGCCATCCTTCCTTCTGTCCCCCCACTATGAACTTGTGCTCCAAGGTGGGGATGTTCCTTGTGGCGTCGAAGGAGTCGGAGACGTCGGTGTCGATCGTGACCACCGCGGCCTTGATGCCGGCGGCGTTGATGCGGTACTCGATGTCGTGGGGTTTGAGCATGAATGTCGCGGGGACGGGTATGGCGCCCATCTTGTGCAGCGCCACGCACACGTACCAGAACTGGTAGCAGTGCTTCAGCACCAGCAGGACGAAGTCCCCCTTCTTGATCCCGAGGGAGGAGAAGTAGTTGCAGGTCTTGTCGCTCATCCTCTTCATGTCGGCGAAGGTGAGCACCTTCTCCCTCCCGTCCTCGTGCTGCCACACGAGCGCTCTTCTATCGGGATCGTTTACGGCGATGTCGTCTACGATGTCGTACCCGAAGTTGAAGTTGTCCGGGCAGTCGATTGTAAACTTCTCCAGGAGACCGTTCTTATCGAAGGTCTCGTGCACATATCTCAGATTGATATTCCTCATCTGGGTTCGCCGTTCCTAATGGTATCACCCCGAATATGTCCTAATATAAAATATATATGGGGGTGATTACGAAATTCGTAATAATTTCGAAAAATCGCTACGAATAACGCTGAGATAGTTTTATAAGCAAAATACGAATTTCGTAAAATAGGTTCTGTGAAGGATTCGGAGGGGGTACGGATCGGCCGCCGATCGCCCGTAAGAATGACGGGGATGCCCTAAGAATGGAAGGAAAGGGTGCCGGGGAAAAAGTCCCCCGGTGTTGTTTACGGGGATCACGCGGAGTGCTTCTTCGCGTATTCCTCTTCGTTCTTCTTCCTGATGACGACACGCCTGATCTTGCCGTTGATGGACTTCGGGATCTCGTCCACGAACTCGACCACACGGGGGTACTTGTACGGCGCGGTCTCCTTCTTGGTGAAGTTCTGGATGTCCTTCTTCAGGTCCTCGGTGGGCTCGTATCCGGGCCTCAGGACTATGGTTGCCTTGACCAGCTGTCCCCTGACCTCGTCCGGCACTCCGGTGACGGCGCACTCCAGCACCGAGGGGTGGAGGAGCAGGGCGCTCTCGATCTCGAAGGGGCTGATCCTGTATCCTGAGGACTTGATGATGTCATCGTTCCTCCCGACGTACCAGATGTAACCGTCCTCGTCCTTCCAGACGACGTCTCCGGTGTGGTGCCATCCTCCCCTGAGGGTCTCCTTGGTCTTCTCGGGGTCCCTGTAGTATCCGATCATGATGCCGGGGCAGTCCGCTTTGAACACGAGTTCGCCGTTCACTCCGGCGGGGACGGAGTTGCCCTCCTCGTCGACGATGTCTGCCACGAACTGCGGCGACGGCTTCCCCATGGATCCGGGCTTGGGGGTCATGCCCCTGAGGTTGGCGACCGTGAGAGTGGTCTCGGTCTGGCCGTAGCCCTCCATGAGCCTGAGGCCGGTCTGCTTCAGCCATGTGTTGTACGTGTCGGGATTGAGCGCCTCTCCTGCTATGCAGCAGTTCTTCAGGGAGGAGAGATCGTGTCCTTCCAGTCCGGCGTTGATGAACATCCTGAACATGGTCGGGGGGCAGCACAGGGTGGTGATCCTGTACTTCTCGATGAGGTCGAGTATCTCCGACGGGTTGAACTTGTCGTACTCGTAAACCATGACGGCGGATTCCATGATCCACTGTCCGTAGAGCTTTCCCCAGACGGCCTTCCCCCATCCCGTGTCGGCGATGGTGAAGTGTATGCCCTCGGGGTCGACCTGATGCCAGTGCTTGGCGGTCATGATATGTGCCAGCGAGTAGACGTGGCTGTGCATGACCATCTTCGGGTTGCCCGAGGTCCCCGATGTGAAGTACATCAGCATGGGCTCGGAGGCCTTGGTGTCCCTCCTCTCGAACACCTCCGAAGCCTTCTCGACCTCGGAGTCGAAGTCCAGCCATCCGTCCCTGGGGGCGCCGACCATGATCTTGTACTTGAGCGAGGGGATGTCCTCGGCGGTGTCGACGGCGATGTGGGCCTCGTTCTGGTCCATGCATATGACCGCTTTGACCTCGGCGGAGCGCACCCTGTACTCCACGTCGTGCTTCATCAGCATGTGGGTGGCGGGGATGGCTATCGCCCCGAGCTTGTGCAGGGCGACGATGGTGAACCAGAACTGGTACTTGACCTTTAGGATGACCATGACCCTGTCGCCCTTGGTGATCCCAAGACCGGCCAGGAAGTTGGCGGTCTTGTCGCTCATCCTCTTGATGTCCGCGAAGGTGAACTTCCTCGGTTCCGCGTGGACGCTGTCCCAATACATGGCGATGCGCTGGGGGTCGTTGACGGCGATGTCGTCGACGATGTCGTACCCGAAGTTGTAGTTCTCCGGGTACTCCAGACGGTACGTCTTCAGGAGACCGTTCTCGTCGTAGGTCTCCCTGGTATACCTCTCGTTGATCTTCCTCATACGGAACCCTTCATGACTATGGCAAGGAACCTGCATCCGCCCTGGGATACGGCCACCATGCCGTGGGGCTTGCCGGAGTTGTAGTAGACTGAGTCCCCTGCCTCCAGCTCGGTCTCGTGTCCGTCGTGGACGAACCTCAGCTTTCCCTCGAGGACCAGGTCGAACTCCTGCCCGACGTGGGTGGATGTCGCGATCGGACCCTTGAGGTTGCCCTCCGCGTAGGGGGCGATGACTATGAACGGTTCGGACACCTTGTCCTTGAACGCGGCGGCGAGGTGATAGTACTCGAATCCCGCGCGCCTCTTGATCGGAAGGCCTTTGCCTCCGCGGACGATGGTGCACTCGGACAGGTGGGGGTTCTCCCCGGTGAGCAGCTCGATCATGTCGATACCGAACTTCTCCGCGCATTTGTACAGGAATGTGAAGGAGAAGTCCTTCTTCCCGGTCTCGTATTCGGCGTACTCTTCGGCCGTGATATCGAGGGTCTCCGCCATCTCCTCGCAGGTGAACCCGCAGAGATCGCGCATGGCCCCGATACGCTCGGAAATCTCGGCAATCGCTGGCTCAGCAGTCATGATTGGAGAAAACCGCAGGTATTATTAAAAACTGCTTTTTTGGTGATTTGCGCTTACGCACGCGTGCCCGTCCGTACATAAATAGGATGACCGCATCATCTTCCACCATGGTACCGCTGAAGGAAAGGGTGAACGTGGTCTGCGGACACTACGGGACGGGCAAGACGAATCTCTCGATCAATCTGGCGATCGAATGTGCCAGAGCGGGAGAGGACGTGACCCTGATAGACCTCGACGTGGTCAACCCCTACTTCCGCAGCGCGGACTATTCCGACGTCCTCACCAAGGAGGGCGTGAAGGTCATAGGCCCGAACTTCGCCAACACGAACCTCGACACGCCCTCGCTCCCCGGTGCCATCTCGGGAGCGATAGAGATGGGCGAGAGGGTCATAGTGGATGTGGGAGGCGACGATGCCGGCGCGACCGCGCTCGGCGTCTACTCGAGACTGATAAACGAGGCGAGGCCCGAGGTCATCTACGTGGTCAACAGGTACCGTTCCCTGACCACCACCGCGCAGGAGGCCGTGGAGATACTCGGGGAGATAGAGAGGACGGCGAGGATCAGGGCGACGGCGATAGTCAACAATTCCCATCTGAAGCAGAGCACCGACGCGAGGACGGTGGAGGACTCCATACCGTTCGCCGAGGAGGTATCCAGACTGACGGGGCTGCCTCTGCTCTTCACCACCGCTCCGCGGGATGTACCCCTCTTAAATAATAAGGATAGAATACACCAGATAGACGTCTACGTTAGAACGCCTTGGGAATAAGGACGGTTTAACATGCCAAAGGTAACAATCAATAGCAATCTGTGCAAGGGATGCGAGATGTGCGTAGCAGCATGTCCCAAGCACATCCTGGAACTGGATAAGCATACGACCAACAGCAAAGGCTACCACCCGGCGCACGTGACCGACATGTCCGCATGCATCGGCTGCGGATCGTGCACCATCATGTGCCCCGACATCGCCATCCTCGTGGAGGACTGAATATGGGCGAGAGAGTACTGATGAAAGGTAACGAGGCGATCGCGCAGGCGGCAATCTCCGCCGGATGCAGGCACTTCTTCGGATACCCCATCACGCCCCAGACCGAGGTCGCGGCGTACATGTCCAAGATGATGCCCAAGGTGGGCGGGGTCTACCTGCAGGGAGAGTCCGAGGTCGCATCCATCAACATGGTGCTGGGAGCGGCCGCGGCCGGTGTCAGGGTCATGACATCCACATCGTCCCCCGGAATCAGCCTGATGTCCGAGGGTATCTCGTACATCGCGGGATCCGACGTACCCTGCGTCATCGTCAACGTTCAGCGCGGAGGACCCGGACTCGGAGGTATCCAGCCTTCCCAGTCCGACTACTTCCAGGCAACGAGGTCCACCGGACACGGGGACTTCCACCTCATAGTATTTGCGCCTTCCACCATCCAGGAGACCGTCGACCTCGTCAACAAGGCGTTCGACATCGGAGACAAGTACAGGATGCCCGTCATGATCCTGTCCGACGGAATGCTCGGACAGATGATGGAGCCCGTCGTCCTCCCCGAGGAGACCAACACCGCCAAGGACAAGCCCTGGGCGGCATGCGGACACCAGGGCAAGAGGAAGCATAACGTGATCAACTCCCTTTACATCGACCCCAATGAGCTGGAGAGGCTCGTCCGCGAGAGGTTCGAGAAGTACAAGACGATCCAGGCCACCGAGCAGATGGCCGAGGAGTACATGACCGAGGACGCCGACATCATCGTCGTCGCATACGGTGCATCCTCCAGGGTCTCCCGTTCCGCGGTCGACATGGCCCGCAAGCAGGGTATCAAGGCCGGACTCATCAGGCCCATCACCCTCTGGCCCTACCCCGTCGACACCATAAAGAAAGTGGCCAAGACCGCCAAGGTGTTCCTGTCCGTGGAGATGTCCATGGGACAGATGGTGGACGACGTCAGGCTGGCCGTCAACGGCGCGGTCCCGGTGGAGTTCTACGGACGCACCGGAGGTATCATCCCCACTCCCAAAGAGGTCTATGACCAGATCGTCAGGCTCAACGGAGGTGTTCAGTGATGGCAGTCAAAGGACAGAGGCCCCACGCACTGACCGACGTGCCGTTCCACTACTGCCCAGGATGCACCCACGGTATCGTCCACAGGCTCGTTGCCGAAGTGATCGACGAACTGGGATGCGAGGGCAAGACGGTCGGAGTGGCATCCGTCGGATGTTCGGTGTTCACATACAACTACTTCAACTGCGACATGGTGCAGGCGCCCCACGGACGCGCACCCGCGGTCGCGACGGGAGTCAAGAGGGCAAGGCCCGACAACGTCGTCTTCACCTACCAGGGAGACGGCGACCTCGCCGCCATCGGAGCGGGAGAGACCGTCCACGCCGCGGCAAGGGGAGAGAACATCGTTGCGATCTTCATCAACAACGCCATCTACGGAATGACCGGAGGACAGATGGCCCCCACCACCCTGCCGGGACAGGTCACGCAGACCACGCCCTACGGAAGGGACGTCAAGACCGCAGGCAACCCCATCAGGGTGTGCGAGATGCTCTCGTCGCTGGACGGCGTGGCTCTGGCACAGCGTGTCACCGTCGACTGCGTGAAGAACGTCAAGCAGGCCAAGGCGGCGATCAAGAAGGCCTTCCAGTACCAGATGGAGGGCCGCGGATACTGCATCATCGAAGTGGTCTCCACCTGCCCGACCAACTGGGGTCTCGCTCCCCAGGACGCCGTCAAGTGGCTCCGCGAGAACATGCTCCCGTACTACCCGCTGGGAGTCTACAAGGACATCGGGGAGGCGAAGGAATGAGCTCCCTCAACATCCTGCTGGCAGGCTTCGGCGGACAGGGTATCCTGTTCACCGGCAAGGTCATGGCGTACGCCGGACTGATGGAGGGCAAGGAGGTCTCGTGGCTCCCCTCGTACGGGCCGGAGATGCGCGGAGGTACCGCCAACTGCTCCGTCTGCATATCCGACGAGAAGATCGGATCGCCCCTCGTGGTGACCCCTGACGTGCTGGTGGCCATGAACCTCCCCTCGCTGGAGAAGTTCGAGGACGCGGTCGTCCCCGGAGGAATCATCATCCTCGACAGCACGATCATCTCCAAGAAGGTCTCGCGCACCGATGTGAAGGTCATCTATCTCGACGCATCCAAGATCGCCGAGGACAACGGCCTCAAGGGAGCGGCAAACATGGTCATCCTCGGAAGGCTGTTCAAGGAGACCGCGTTCTGTTCCCCCGAGAACCTGGATAAGGGTCTCCAGAAGACCATCCCCGCCAAGAAGATGGCGCTGCTGGACAACAACAGGAAGGCCATCTCCCTCGGGGAGAAGAGCGCGTAAACGGGGTGCCTCCGGGCCCCCATTCCATTCATTTTTCAGAGGCGGGAGATGGAGCAGTCCGCGTTCACGAAAGCTGAGAAGCACTCCGTCCTCGCGGCGGCCTGCACGGCCATCTTCATCAACCCCCTTGTGGGGTCGATGCTCAATCTGGCACTTACGGCCATAGGCGACGATCTCGGATGCAGCACCCATCAGCTCGGGTGGCTGTCGAGCGTCTATTTCATCGCTTCCGTGATGGCCATGATGCCCGCGGCGAAGCTGTCGGACATCTACGGCAAGAAGCGCATATTCGTCATCGGTATCATCATAGCGGTGGCGGGACTGATCCTGTCGTCCACCAGCGGGGACATCTACACCCTGTACTTCTACAGGGCCTTCACTGGGTTCGGCACTGCCATGATCTCCTGCAACAGCGTGTCGATGATATCCGACGTGTACACGAGGCACGAGCGCGGGATGGCCCTCAGCCTGAACACCGCCTGCGTGTACATCGGGGGATCCATCGGCCCCACCCTGGGAGGCGTCATAACGGAGTTCCTGGGATGGAGGGCGCTGTTCATAGTCATGATACCGCTGCTGGTGGTCTCGCTGCTGTTCATCAGCAGGTTCAGGCACAACATAAAATCCACTCCCGACAGCACCTTCGACGGGAAGGGAGCGGTGCTGTACATGACCGGGGTGCTGGTCACCATGATCGGTGTGCTCTCGCTGCCGGAGCTCTATGCTTTCGCATTGATCGGCGTCGGACTCTCGGTGATGGTCGGATTCATACTCATGGAGAGGAGGGCGGAGCGTCCGCTGATGAAGCTGGACCTGTTCCGCAACCTGAGGTTCTCCAAATCGCTCACGGCGCTGTTCCTGAACTACGCCTCGTCCTGGAGCGTGTCGTTCTTCCTCTCCCTCTACTTCCAGAGCATAGGCGCCATGACGCCCAGCGAGGCGGGGATGGTGCTCATGATACAGCCCCTCTTCCAGGTCATACTGACGCTGTCGGTCGGGAGGTTCATCGATTCCATAGACTACCGCATCCTGCCGACGGTGGGGATGGGCATACTGTGCGTGTCCCTGGGCATGATGATGTTCATCGGTACGGAGCCCAACCTGCCGTACGCATGTGTGTGTCTGGCACTTGCGGGTATAGGCTTCGGTCTGTTCTCTTCGCCCAATACCACGGCCACGATGTCGTACGTGCATCCGTCGGAGTACAACGAGGCATCCGGTCTGATAAGCACCATGAGGCAGACCGGCATGATGGTCTCCATGGCCACCGCGACCTGTCTGATCGCCGTGTACATGGGAAGCACCGCCAGCCTGACCGAGGAGAACTACGACGTGTTCGTCCGCATCATGAGGTACACGTGGGCCATATGCATCGGGTACAACGTGGTCGGTATGATCTTCTCATGGTTCAGGGGGAAGGCGGAAGAGGATTGATTCGTTCGGTGAACGGATCGCCGAACATCCCGCTGAGTTCGCTGTCGTCCACGATCTGTTCGTTCTCGGGGAAGAGGAACGCCGCCGCGAATAACGGATAGTGCTCTATGCCGTCCTCGTCGGTGAGGATGTTGCCCTTCTCGAAGATCACCCTGCGGGAGACGTTGGGATCGTTCAGTGTCTTACGGAGTGAAGGGTAGTCACGCTCCGCACCGGTCTTCACCTCTATGCAGACCAGACCATCACAGTCTATGACCGAATCGATCTCCATCTTGTCCGTACCGCTGGTACGGCGGTAGTACGAGAGGCCGTATCCGCATTTGAACAGGCATCCCGCTACGGCATTCTCGGTCACCGCTCCGAAATCGTAGGATGTGTCGCCGGTAAGCAGTGCCGTTCTCGATTCTGCACTCATCATGTTCATCAGCAGCCCGCAGTCGGACATATAGACCTTGAAGACGCCCTTCTCGGTGAATTTGTTCAGAGGCATTCTCAGTGCCGACAGGGATTTTGAGAATACGCCGTATCCCGAATGCTTTATCCACAGGAGGTTCTCGCTGTATTTCTCGGCCGAGCTGCGGGAACCGCCGTTGTCGATGCGGGAGTACATGAAGCGCTTGTTGGTGTCGGAGAGCTGATACGGGATGGAATCGAAGCACTCCTGGGTCTTTATCGCATCGGAACCGGAGTTGTAGCGGTTGATATCGTTGATGCATGTGGATCTGATACCGTCCAGGACATGGTGTGCACTGTTGACGCCGTCTTTGACGAATGCGTCTACGGCAGCCGGCATGCCCCCCACGACGGAGTATGCGGCGAATCTTCTCCCGAACACCTCCAGTTCCGTGTCGGTGAGCGTGTTACCCGACCTGATTTTGTCCCTGACGGTATCGATGCTCTTCTGTCTCATGCCTGTTGCCAGGAGGAATTCCTCGAAATCCATGGGGTGCATCATGACGGACTCCTCCGAACCGACGGGAAGCAGATAGGGATTCGGATCCTTCTTGTACTTGCCGAGCCGGGCATCGGACACGCCCAGCATCGAGCCGGTAGCCAGCACATCATAGCGCCCGTCTTCCGTGAAGAGTTTCAGTTTAGATCTCGCCTTGGCCGATTCCTGGATCTCATCTATGATGATCAGGGATTCCTTTGGTTTGATGTCGATACCTTTGTAGAGCGATGCGGCATCCACGATGGAGTCTACCGATACGTTATCCTCCATTATTTTTCTGG
>JAFPVN010000131.1 GCA_017395275.1 Candidatus Methanomethylophilaceae archaeon
AGTAGGTTGCGGTAGTTCTCGTCCATGGTATCTCAGAAATCGAACAGGCTCCTCTGTCCCTTAGGGCGTTCGGTCGTCTTTGGTGCGGGCGGTTCCTCCGCCTTCGGTTCCGGTTCGGGCTCCTTCTCGATAATCGGTGCCCTGAACTCCTCCGGTATGTCCGGGTAGACGGGTTCGAATGCCTTCGAGGAGCTCTTCCCGTATTCGGCCGCTTCGGCCATTATCTCCTTGACCTTCTTGGAATCGGATTTCTCTCCGAGGAGGAAGCCGACATCGTCCTCGTCGAGCATCGCGTCATGTACGAGCACCGACCTGAACTCGGGGTCCTGCCTGAAGATCGTCCTTATGGGATCGAGGATGTCCTGCGACACCCTCTTCGTGGAGTTGTGGGTGTAATCCGCAAGCTTCTGGCACAATGCGGCCTTGGTCGCCCTGATGCCCTTGGAGCGCGACAGTTTGGAGAGGTACATGGGGAACCTTATGCGGTCCCTGTTGTACGAGCTGTTCCTCTTGGCGGTGGACACGCCGGCGGACATCAGGTCGCCCGCATAGGACCACAGGCCGAAGTACTGCCTCCTGCTGACCCTCCCGAGGAATATGTCCGCGCGGGACAGCTGGTTGTACCCCCTGTAGAGGTCGTAGGGATCCCTGTACTCGTACGGGAGGTTCTCGTCCACCCACATCATGACGGTCCTGGGCTCCTCGTCCACGTCCATCATCAGTCTCCTCGCTCCGAACGGGTCGTTCTTCCTGAATATGCTGTACATCAGGTCGTAGATGTTCTTCCTGATTATGCGGTTGGAGAGTTCGGACGCGTCCTCCGCGGTGAGCTCCTTCCTGCCCATGCTGATGGATTCCAGATCACGGACAGCGGCCCTGACGTCGCCGTTGGAGTTGTCGGCTATGAGTCTGAGCACCTCGTCCTCCGCTTCGATGCCCTCGTTCCTGCAGATGTTCCTCAGCGCCTTCACTATGCTGACCGAGGTGGGTTTCTGGAACGTGATCTGCAGTGTCTCGCTCTTGATGGCCGCGGATTTCCTGCTGAGCTCGTAGAAGTCGTTGACTATGAGCAGCACGGGCTGCTTGCTGGTCCTTATCAGCTCGACGATGACCGGCATCGCTCCCCTGTCCGCGTTGCCGAACAGGCTGTCGGCCTCATCTAAGACGATCAGTTTCCTCTTGCCGTCCCGGGTGGTGAGGAACTCCCCGTCCTCGCCGAAGGTGTTGGAGAACGCCCCCTTCAGTGCGGTCTGCTTGATGGCCTCCCCGGTCCTCTGGTCGGATGCGTTCATCTCGATGATGTCCCATCCCATGTCCCTGGCGAGGGCCTCTGCCGATGTGGTCTTCCCGATCCCGGGGCTGCCCATGAGGACGGCTGCCTTGTATCTGGGCGTGCCTGCTGCCCATTGCTTCGCCCATGCGGTAAGGTCGGCAACAGCCTTGGGGTTGCCTACGACGCTGGACAGCGTCTTCGGGCGGTACTTCTCGGTCCAGTCGGCACACACGTCCACGGATAAGGCTCACAAAAAGATATACCTTTGCCGTCGGGGTACTGCGGGATTACATTCGAGAATCAACGATATTCGGATATCTGGCACATAGGTCATCCCGATATGCCGAGTTCCTTCTTTATGAGATTGAACACGTCCAGGATCTGCACCAGGAGCACCGCCATGCTGAACCCGAAGAGATACCAGTAGCCGATGCCGAAGTATCCTATGTACCTCTCATAATAATAGAAGCCGCTGCACGCGAGGAACAGCACTCCCCTGATGTACTTCCCGAGGGCGAAGTGCCCGAGACCGAATATGTTGAATATGCCCGGTATGAGCGCAAGGGCGAGGGCGAGCTTGATGCGTATGGCGCTCTGCTTGACGATGAACGTCCCCTGGCTGCCGGAGACCACCTTGAACTGCGGGGGTATGAGCGCCGGGTCGACGTTGGCCCCCTTGATGGAGCCGCAGTGGGGGCAGAAGTCGTAGTCCTCCTCGGTGACGCGTCCGCATTCGGTACAGATGTGCATCAGATTCCTCCGCGGATCCTCATGTGGTAGGCGTGGTCGTCATGCGTGACCTCGATGTCCGCATCGTACAGGTCGGAGAGGTTGGCGTCGTTGAGCACCTCGGATTTCCTTCCGTCGGCGATCTTCTCCCCCTCCTTTATCATGACGACCCTGTCGACGCAGGACGGGATGTCCTCCAGCTCGTGTGTGATCATCACGATGTTCACCCCGTCCGAGACGAGTATGTCGAACATCCTCCTGAAGAGGTCCTTCATCACTATGTCCAATCCGGTCATGGGCTCGTCGAGGATCAGGAGGCTCGGTCTGGAGACCAGTGCCCTCGCTATGAGCACCCTCCTCATCTCCCCGAGGGAGAGGTTGGCGATGTCGCGTTCGAGGATGTCGTCGATCCCCAGCCTTACGGCGGATTCGTACACCGCCTTGCGCATCTCGTCCCTCACCTCGTGGTTCCTGAAGACGTCGAGGCTTCCGAAGAATCCGGAGAGGATGACCTCGTAGACCTTGGTGGTGTCGGAGAACATTCTCTGGAGGTCCATGGACACTATGCCGAGCCTGTTCCTGAGCTCGAAGATGTTCCATCTCTCCTTTCCGAACAGCCTCATGACCGTCCTCTCGTCGTAGTAGGGCTTGTTCTCGCCCGTCAGCAGCTTGACGAAAGAGGTCTTCCCGGAACCGTTCGGCCCGATGATGGCCAGGTTCTCGGATGCGGTGATGTCCATGTCTATGTCCTTCAGGATGTACTTCCCTCCGCGGACCACGGAGACCGACCTCATCTCGACGATCTTCTCTGCCATCGTCCACGGGTTATGCGTGCATGGGTAAATAGGTTTTCACGGACCGTGTATCGGGCGGATTATGGATAAATCAATACATCAATGTATATTTTTATACACTGATGCACATTTATGTTAAATACAAGTTGTTGATTTGTAGGTACCATGGCAATAGCAAAAGACACTGTAGTCAAGCTTTCCGCCGAGGAAGTGCCCAAGAAATGGTACAACATCGCTGCGGACCTCAAGAACCTCCAGCCCATGATCAACCCCGCCACCAGGGAGCCCGTGAAGCCGGAGGAGATGGAGGCGATCTTCTGTAAGGAGATCATCAGGCAGGAGATGTCCAAGGAGAGGTACATCGACATACCCGAGGAGGTCAGGGACAACCTGGTCGCACTCAACAGGCCGTCGAACCTCCAGCGTGCGATCCACCTCGAGAAGTACCTGAAGACCCCCGCGAAGATCTACTTCAAGAGGGAGGACATGTCCCCGCTGGGATCCCACAAGGGGAACACCGCGCTCGCCCAGGCGTACTACAACGCCAAGGAGGGCATCAGGACCCTCACCACCGAGACCGGTGCCGGACAGTGGGGAACCGCGCTCGCCATGGTGTCGAACCTCTTCGACCTGGACACCACCGTGTTCATGGTCAGGGGAAGCTTCGACCAGAAGCCCTTCAGGAAGACCATCATGAACCTCTACGGAGCGAAGGTCTACGCATCCCCGTCGGAGTACACCGACTACGGGAAGAAGGTCCTCAAGGAGCACCCGGAGACCTCCGGATCCCTCGGTATCGCCATCTCCGAGGCATGCGAGCTGGCCGCCAAGAGCGGAGGCAGCGTCAAGTACTCCCTGGGAAGCGTGCTGAACCACGTACTGCTCC
>JAFPVN010000132.1 GCA_017395275.1 Candidatus Methanomethylophilaceae archaeon
GACGGAGGATCCTCCGAACTCGGGGTGGTACTCGACGGACTCGTTGGACCAGAGGTCGCAGCACTGTGCCATCAGGTTACCCTGGATATCGGCGTGTGCGCACTGACAGTTCTTACCCTCCTGAGCGGCGGGCATTCCGGTGATGGACTTGACGATGACTCCCTCGTAACCGCAGTCCTTGTCGGGACCGGTTGCACCGCACTCGTTGGCGACCATGGTCCTGGCCGCGGAGATGCACCTGGTGACTGCGGAGAAGGTCTTCTGGACATCGTTGTCGAGGAGTCCGCCTGCCATGAACATGGAGACGTTGGCTCCGGAACAGTTGGTGTCTCCGCCGGCCACGACCTTGTTCTTCTTCGCGATGTCGACCATCTGGGTCCAGATGTGCTCCATGTCGATGGAACCGAGGTAACCGACTCCGAAGAGGAATGCGGTGATGTCCCCATGGGTGACCGCGAAGTCTGCGAACTCCTTACCGCCGACGGACTCGACGGAGAGGACATCCGCACCGTTCTCGCATGCGATCTCGCAGCACTCGATGAACTTCTCGGGGTATCCGAACTTGGAGTCCATTCCGGACCTGAGTCCCTGATCCGCCTCACGCTGGTCGGGGATGGTGTGCCTCACTGCGAGGTTGATTCCGTATTCCTTGTGGAACTTCTCGGTGATCGCCTTCTGTCCGGCGACGACGGATGCTGCCATTCCGGGAACGGTTCCCATCTGGGAGACCCACTCGGTCTCCAGCTGGAGGTCCGGGAATCCGAGGGTGAGTGCCCTGGTGATGGCGTCCTTGGAGATGTAGTCCACGTACTCCTTGGTGATCCTCTCGACCGATTTCTCGGTTCCGGGCCTGGGTGCGTAGTTGAGCTCGGGGATGACCCTTCCGGCTCCGACCTTGAGTCCGAGACCGTAAGAGATCGGCTTCTTCGCGTGTCCGAAGAGCATGTCGTCTGCGTTGTCGTAAGCCATCTTGGTGAATTTTGTTGACATTTCAAGCACCTCCTACGATGTGGTCCCACTCTTCCCTGATCTTCTTGTAGTCGTATCCCTCGAGGATCTTCTCTGCGATCAGAGGAGTCATGGGTGCCTTCTCGGAGTAGATTCCGAGTTCGAAGGACTCTGCAAAGTCCCTGTTGACCGCTCCTCCTGCCGCCATGTAGGGGATGTTGATCCCCTTCTCTACGAGGACCTTTGCACCCTCCTTCATGGCGCCCATGGTGGTGGTCATGAGTGCGGTTCCGGTGACCATGATGGGTTTCTCCTTCTCGACCATCGCGACGACATCGGTGACTGGAACGTCCTTACCCATGTCGATGACGGTGTAACCTGCGGACCTCATCATGACAGCAGCGATGTTCTTTCCGATGTCGTGGGGGTCTCCCTCGGCAGCGTGCATGACGACCTTTCCTTTCGTGGTCCTTCCGCCGGGGATCTGCTTCTCGGCGATTGCGATTCCGAGCTCCATGACCTTTGCTGCGAGCATGATCTCGGGGAGGTAGTAGATGTGCTGTGCGTAGAGAACGCCGACAATCTCCATTCCGGCGACCAGTCCGTTGTTGATGATGTCCAGCGGCTCCTTCGATTTGAGGGCGTTGGTAACAACGGGTCCGATCTCCTTGAATTTCATGTAGAGGACTGCGCTCGCGACATCCTTGAGGACGGGATCGGTGGGAAGCATCTTCGCCGCGATCGCCTCGGGGGTGTCGTTGTTCTCAGCCTCGGCGTCGTAGCGCCTGAGGATGAAACTATAGTCAATTTTTGACGTATCAAACATCATTTTATCACCCAAGGTCGCGTCGGTAGATCCTCTGCGACCTGTTGATTTCAAGATGATTTCATGAGAATATATACCCTCCAAAAATGGAACCTGTTGTTTTTGTTAAAAATAGTATTTAAAATTAACTATTATTAAATTGTATTTTGGACCATTCGAACGAGGCATGGATGCCATCATCTTTCCTATCTATTTCTATAATAATATAATAAAGAGGATCGCGGCCGAAGCAGCCTATGTTTCACTATGTATAATTATTAAAAATAGTGTATAATTAATAATTATACAAAATATTAATACGGACGAGTGCATCCCTATAATAATGGATATAGAAAGATTGACATCGCATCTCGGAAGCGATCGTTCCCCTGAAGTCCACGGGGAGAATCATGGATGTCCATCCGCGGTACGGGGACGGACATGAGTTCGATCGTCTATCTCACGAACAAGAAGAACGGCACGACCTACGTATACGTGAACGAGAAGGTCCGCTCGAAGACGGATGACGGGTACGTCTACCGCCGCCGCTGCATAGGCCACATTGATCCCGAAACTGGGGAGGTGGTCGAGAACCGTGCCAAGGCCCCTCAGGAGGAACCCGCCGTGGTCTCCGTCGGCATAGACCTGTTCCTCTCCAAACTGTCGGAGGATGCCGGATTGACGTCCGCCCTCAGGATGGCCTTCCCTCAGGATTGGAGGCTGATCCTCACATGCGCGATGTACATCCTGTCCGAGGGTGCGCCGTTATCATTCATAGACAATTGGAGCGATTTCAACAGCACCCCCTTCGGCCGCACCGTGAACCAGCAGGATCTGGAAGCACTCCTGTCATCCATAGATTCAGATGCCCGGGAAGCGTTTCTGAGGATCTGGAGGAAGAGGAATGCGGGCGAACCCATCGTGCTGTTCGCCGATTATCCGTGGTATTCCGAGGAGGACACATCAGGTTCCATCGTCAGTTCACCCGGTCTGAACACCGTACCTTCCGAGATCGCGGTGTGCTTCGGCCGCGATTCGGCGATACCTGTCTCGTACGTCTGGAACTCAGCCCCCTCGAAAGGTCCCGAGGACGTCAGGGACACCCTCGACCGCATGTATTGGATAGGGAGTAAGCCCGTCGTGGTCATGGGCAGGACATATCCGCAGTCCATCATCGAGGGCATGAAGAAAATGGGATGCGGATACCTTATCTCGCTGCCAAACCATAGTGCCAGTGCCAGAAATGCGATAACGGATGTGAAGGACACCATAGTGGATTCGTCCAATCTCATGACCCTTCCCGACGGGGGGCACGGCTTCGTCACGACCCACGGGCGGAGGCAGAGAGGGATCAGGAGCATTGTATACTACAACGAGGAGGATGCCGAGAGGGACATGGGCATGTTTTTCACGCAGGTGGACGTGTGCCGCTACGAACTGGAAAACGGGACCTTCGTCCCCACCCACGTCCCGTTCTATTCGAGGTTCTTCAGGAAACAGGGCGGTGCCGGTACCGCAGGGGTGGAGGTCAACAGCGACAAGATAATGGAGTACGTATCCTCCGCTGGGTACCTGGTGATGCAGACAGACGGCAGGGTCTCCCCGGAGGAGGCGGTCAACTGGAACAGCAGGATGTCCGAATGCACCCTCTTCTTCTCGAAGGTGAGGAATCCGGTGGATTCGCCGCGTCTGAAGCTCTTCTCCCAGCATAACTACCGGTCCAGGCTGTTCGTGCAGTTCGTAGCGTACATCCTGTATTCGCTGACGGTGGCGAATCTGACGGCGGGGAGTCTCAGGAAGGAGTTCACCGTGCAATCCGCCCTCAGGGAGATGGCGGGTCTGATGCACGTCACGGGTATGGGTTACAAGAAGCCCAGGATAACCAAGTCGAACTACCGTCAGGAGATCCTGATGAAGAATGCCGGTCTGTAAGGGTGTTTGAAGGGGGCGCTTGCCCCCGTTCGGGTTTACTGGAAGTACCTCTCGAGGAGTCCCTTGAAGGCCTTTCCGTGCCTCGCCTCGTCCCTTGCCATCTCGTGGACGGAGTCGTGGATGGCATCAAGGTTGAGCTCCTTCGCCATCTTGGCGAGCTGGGTCTTTCCTGCGGTAGCTCCGTTCTCGGCTGCGACCCTCATCTCGAGGTTCTTCTTGGAGGACTCGCTGACGCACTCTCCGAGCATCTCCGCGAACCTTGCGGCGTGCTCCGCCTCCTCGAAGGCAGCCTTCTCGAAGTACATTCCGATCTCGGGATATCCCTCGCGGAATGCCGCTCTCGACATAGCTAGGTACATTCCCACCTCGCTGCACTCGCCGTTGAAGTTGGCCCTGAGTCCGTCGACGATCTCCTGGGGGACGCCGTCGATGATTCCGATCTTGTGCTCTGCCGCCCAGGTCATGGCGGTGTCGAGGACCTCCTCGAACTTCTCTGCCGGTGCCTTGCACACGGGGCACTTCGCCGGGGGCCTGTCGCCCTTTACGATCTCACCGCAAACTGTACATCTCCATGTCTTCATTCGTATCACCTTGCGAATCGGTTGATTCTTATTGGGCATGGCGGTACGGATATAAATCATTAACACTGTTAACATCGCTTATATCCGAACGTCCAGACCATTTGCGAGTTAGCCGATAGGATTTTTAATGATAACCGTCGTCGGTCATTCATGATCATCCACGTCATCGGAGGATTCCTCGGCAGCGGAAAGACCACGCTGCTCATCAAGATCGCAGAGCAGTACATCAGGGCCGGGAAGAAGGTGACGATCCTCGTGAACGAGATCGGCGACATCGGCGTCGACGGGAAGACCATCGACGGGAAGGGCCTGGATTCCGTCGAGCTCGAGCAGGGATGCATATGCTGTTCTCTCGCGGGCACCCTCCAGTCGACGATGCGCCAGATAGAGACGGAGTTCAACCCCGACGTTCTTATCATCGAACCCACCGGTCTCGCGCTCCCCCACAAGGTCAGGGAGATCATCAGGGGCACCGTGGAGGAGGACGAGGTCTCCACAATAGGGATAATCGACGCGTACCGTTTCAGGCTCCTCTGCGGCAAGAAGGAGGAGTTCATGACGATGCAGCTGTCGAAGTCCGACGTGGTATGGGTGAACAAGATTGACGTCGCCGACGGGGAAATGGTCTCCGAAGCCGTCGCATGGATCAGAGAGGTCTGCCCCAGGGCCCCGGTGTTCCTGGTCTCGGGGAAGACCTCCGAGGGCCTGGATGCGGCCTTCGGGGGATCTCTGTTCCTGAAGTGATCAGACCATCCTCAGGGCATCGTACTTGTAGACGCCCTGCGGACACTGCATCTGGCATCTGTAGCACGCGGTGCCGAGGCACTTCTTGGTCTTCACACGGAAGGTGCCGTCGCTATCCATCGACAGGGCACCTTCGGGGCATTCCCTGACGCATTTCCCGCACTGCGTGCAGCCGTCGAACCTTCCGACCAGATCGGTGCCTATGTCGTCGAGGATCCTCAGACCGTAGGTACCGTAATCGGGGATGTCCCTCTCCGCGACCCTGTGGACGTTGGGTATGCCCTTGGGCTTGGGGAGAGGCTGTATGCCCGCATGTGCCAGATTCTCGTTGTACATCTCCAGGGTCATGCCCTCGTCCCAGTAGGCTAGCTCCTGTATGTAGATCTCCTCGAACACCTTGTCGGTGGCGAACATGATATGGTTGGAACGTATCCTGTTGGCCGTCTCCTGGAGCTCGTCCAGCAGTTCGGGGTTGCGGAGGATGTCGGTGGCCATGGACAGCGAGGTGTTGCCGAACTGATAGATCTCGCTGCAGGACGGCGGGAGGAGGCCGACCTCCCTGGCCTTCACGGCGTCCACGTAGGTTCCTGAGGCCCCTGCCATGTACATTATCCTCAGGTCATCGAACCTGATGCCCGCATGTTCCACCAGGGCGAAGTGACCCGCGCGCATGGCGCCTATCGCCTTAGACGCCTCGGACACGTCATGCGAGTCGATGTAGATGCCGTCCTGCATGCGGAGCTTCCCGTCGGAGGTGGTGATCTTCCCCTTCCTCCAGAGGTTGGACTCCATTATCGCGTCGACGGCCGCGACGACGCCGGTGCCGGTGATCCCCTTGGCCTTCCCGTGCATCTCGCCCTCGTCCATCATCATCTCGAGGCCGAAGTCGAAGCTGTCCCCGTCCCTGACGTTCATCCTGTCGTCGAGGACCCTGCACATCCATCTGAAGTTGTATTCGAGGTCGGAGATCGCACCCGGTGCCGCCAGCATACCGCATTTGATGGACTGTCCCTCCATAGCGGGTCCCGCGGCGGCGGATCCGGTGTAGATCTCGTCCCCGACCTTCAGGGCCATCTCGGCGTTGGTCCCGTAGTCGGTGACCATGCAGTTCTCCTTCTGGTCGAGGAAACCGCTCTTGTACATCATTGCGAGCGCGTCGGCTCCTATCTCGTGCCTGATCGCCGGAGGGACGTACAGCTCCGTGGTGTCTGGCACATCCAATCCTACGGCAGCCGCGTTGAACACGCCGGCATCCCTCTTCTGCACCTTTATGTTGCGTTCCCTGTGGGCGTTCTCGCCCGCGAAGGCGAGGTCGTCGACGGGTATGTTCTGGAAGAGTGAGAGCTGTATCGGGTTTCCGCAGATGGAGACCCTCTCGACCTGCTTCAGGTCGATGTTGAGGTTCCTGATGACCTTGTTCGCCGTGTCCATGAGGATGTCGTGGGCGAGCCCGCTCCCGACGTTTATGCAGAATGTCAGGTGGTCCATGATGTTGGCACCCGGAAGCGGGTGGCAGCTGGTCATGGCCGTAGAGATTATCTTCCCGTCCGAGAGGTCGACGGCGTGCGCCCTCGTCCCGCTCGTACCGATGTCCATCGAAATACCGTAAGTCATTGCTATCACTCATATGTCGTAGTTCTTCGGATTGAAGGTGGGGATCTCGGAACCGTACTTCCTCAGACACATCTCTGTGAAATCCTGTCCGTCGTCCGGAAGCGATTCGAGGTCCCTCTGCATCTTGTAAAGCGTTTCAAGTTGCTTCCTCGTAAGGTCGATGTCCTTGTTCCCGTGTCCTTCGAGGAGTATCCTCGACCCTTCGAGAGCGGCCTCCTTTGCGCGCATGTAGCGGTCGGAACCGTACGATGCCATCGCTTTCCCTATCCTCCAGGCGTTGTCGAACGCCAGCAGGTACGCCTCCGGAGACCTGCGGCGGTCCGATATCATGTAGAGGTCCCGGAGCACCTTCGCCTGGCCGGCGGCGGTGGCGGTGTTCATGAGAGAGCATTCGTAACCCAGCATCCCCGTCCAGCACTGGACGGAGGACCCTCCGAACTCCGGGTGGTACTCCACGGACTCGTTGGACCAGAGGTCGCAGCACTGCGCCATCAGGTTGCCCTGTAGGTCGGCATGCGCGCACTGGCAGGTCTTGCCCTCCTGCGATATCGGCAGTCCGTTGACGGCCTTGACTATGATGCTCTCGTATGCGCAGTCCTTGCCGGGGCCCGTCGCCCCGCATTCGAACGCGACCATCGTCCTGGATGCGGAGATGCACCTGCAGATGGCCGTGAACGTCCTCTGCACGTCGTTGTCCAGGAAGCCCCCGGCAAGGAACATGGCGGTGTTGGACGAGGCGCATGCGCTGTCCCCTCCGGGGACCGTATGGTTCTTCCTGCAGATCTGTACCAGTTCCTTCCACAGGTACTCCATGTCCGCCGATCCCAGTATCCCTGCCCCGAACAGGTATGCGGTGATGTCGCCCTGGGTGATCGCGTAGTCGGTGACCTCCTTCCCCCCGAGGGATTCCAGCGACAGGACGTCTGCGCCGTTACTACAGGCGATCTCCGCACCCTCGATGAGGTGTTCGGGATAGAGGCGTTTCGTATCCATCCCCAGGCGGAGCCCCTTCTCGCACTCCCTCAAGTCGGGTATGGTGTGCCTGACCGCGATGTTCAGACCGTACTCGTCATGGTATCTGTTGGCCATCTCCTTCTGGTCCGTGACGATGGGGACCGAGTTCCTCGGTTCGAAACCCATCTGTGAGATCCACTCGGTCTCCAGCTGCACGTCCGGGAACCCGAGGTTTATGCAGCGCGTGAGGATGTCCTTGGTGATGTAGTCGACGTACTCCTTCCGCAGTCTCTCCGGCGTCTTCTCCGTACCGGCCCTGGGGGCGTAGTTCGATTCGGGTACGACCCTTCCGGCGCCGACCCTGATGCCGTAACCGTAGGACAGGGGTTTCCTGGAATGGCCGAACACCATGTCCTCCGGCGAGGAATACGCCATCTTGTAGCTGTTCATTCTCCCCCCGTGATGGAATCCCAGTCCCTGCGGATCTCCTCCCAGCTCGCCCCGTCATGCAGCTTGTCCACAATCGGGGGCGTGTTGGGGGCCCTCTCGGAGTAGATCCCCGTGGGGAACGATTCGGCGAAGTCCCTGTTGACCGCCCCGCCAGCCACCATGTACGGTATCTCGAGGCCAAGTCTGGACAGTTCCTCCGCGGCACGGGGGAATGCGGGCATCGTCGTCGTCATGAGCGCCGTTCCGCTGACCATCAGCGGCCTGAGGTTCATCACCGTCCTGACCACGTCCTTGACGGCGACGTCCTTGCCAAGGTCGACTACCTTGTATCCGGCGGATCTCAGCATCACCCCGGCTATGTTCTTGCCTATGTCATGAGGATCGCCCTCGGCCGCATGCATGACCACCGTCCCCTTGTTTGTCCTCCCGCCGGGGATCTTCTTCTCCGCCAGGGAGATGCCTATCTCCATGATCTTGGAGGCCATCATGACCTCCGGGAGGTGGTATATGTGCTTTGAGTAGAGCGTGCTCACGATATCCATGCCGCGCGTCAGGCCCTCGTTGATTATCCTCGCGGGCGGGATACCCATCTGCATGGCACGCATGACGGACGGGGTCACGTCCTTGAACCTGATGTTCGTGATGGAACGGGCCACGTCCTTGAGCAATGGATCGGACGGAAGCATCTTGATTATGATGTTCTCCGGGAGCTCAAGATTCTCCAATTCGATATCGTAACGTCTGATGAACATCTGATAATCGACGTTGCGATAGTCAAGCATGATATTGTGAGTTGGTGTTATTATATAAAATGGGACAAATCGAATCATATTTATAACAAAGCCAGAGAAAGGCACAGAGACCGTTCCACTATGATATCGCATATATCCATCTGGCACATCCGTCTGCTTCCGATGCCCGTATCCGAAATCTGCGGGAACGATGGCAAAAACTATGTATAATCTATACATAAAGGATATCAGGATGTCCTCCATCGTATACCTGAAGAACAAGACCAACGGCAAGGTCTACGCATACCTCAACGAATCGGAATGGGATCCGGCCACGAAGAGGTGCAGATGCAGAAGGAAATGCCTCGGTCATGTCGACCCGGTCACGGGAGATATCGTCCCTAACAGGGGACACGGGGGCGGAGATGCCGCCGAAGTGCTGAACATAGGGGTCACCAGGCTCTTCGACCACATCGCGGAGTCGATCGGGCTCAAATCGGCGGTGAGCATCGCCATGCCTGAGAAGGCACCGCTGATACTCTCCTGCGTCTACTACCTGATGGAGGTCGGCGGACCGCTGGTCAACATAAGGTACTGGTCCGAGGAGAACAGGACCCCGTACAGGAGGGCGATCACCACCGATGTCCTGGCGGAGCTCATGCAGGGGATATCAGAGAACGACCTGTTCGCATTCTTCCGTGAATGGAGGGACAGGTCGGAGGACAAGGGATTCTACACCCTTCACCTCTCGTCGACCGCCTATTACGATTCCGGCTCGGACAGGTCGGCCTTCGGCGGCCTGGCGGGACAGCTCACCGACACGAAGACGCACATGAGCATAGAGTTCGGCGCGGAAAGCAAGATGCCCATCGCGTACGGACAGCATCCGTCGCCTCCGAAGAACCTTACCGAATTGAGGAGGAGGATGAGCGACATGATCTGGCTGGATATGCCGGACCCCATCCACGTCCTGGATACGGATTACTGCACGCAGGACAACTTCAGGGACCTCCTTGTATCCAACACCAGGTTCATCCTGCGTTCCCCGCCCTCGTTCCCGTTCTCCAGGGATGCCATCGTCCGCGTGAAGGACAGGATTATGGATACGAAGAATATGGTCACCGTGGACGGGAGCACGGTATTCATAATGTCATTCGTCAACTATCTGGACGGAAGGAAGTGCTTCGCCCACATCATGTTCAGCGCGGAGGAGGCGGAGGAGGAGTTCAGCATATTCCTCAGTCTCATCGAGCAGTGCTACCGCGAGCTGATCAAGAACGTCTACGTGAAGGAGC
>JAFPVN010000133.1 GCA_017395275.1 Candidatus Methanomethylophilaceae archaeon
CAGGAACGCAGCGATAAACATCCTGAACCGCGGTTTGGGGCTGCAAACCAAGGCCGGTAATAGCCTGAAATGCCATGACGGGAATCCTCCCTGAGCGCAGGATCTGATTTTAGGGCAACCACCCTAAAACTTAGAGAGCCACAAACAACGTTTATATGTTAAAGTCCATTGCCCCGCAGAGGATAAAATGACGCTTACACCTGAGATGGCAAGAGCGGGAGTGACACCGCAGCTACTTTCGTCCACTCACAGATTCACCTGCCCCAGATGCGGGAAGGAGTTCAGTCTGTTCCAGTCCAGGGCGATCGCCTGCAGGGCATGCCCCCAGGCCAACAAGAACTGCAAGTTCGTAAGGTGTGTACACTGCGATTACGAATACCCGCTCAACGGATTCGTCGTGAATACCAAGGAGAAGGAGAAGTTCCTCTCCAACTACATGAACGGTATCGTAAGCAACTACCACAACAGCTTCGGTTACTACAGAAGATGAATAATTGGGGCAAAAGCCCCTTTTTTAAATTTTAAATGCCGGTCTCCCGGCAAGGTTTCACTGACAGAAGGTCTTCTTGCGGTACAGCGTGGTGCCGTCCCTTGCCGTGGTGTTGAACAGGCAGAACGGGATCAGCTTGCGGTCAAGTGTGACCACGTGGATACAGCAGCGCTCCCACCTCTCGGTCTCTCCGGTCCAGACATCCTGGAATGCCATTGCCGATACCGTGAGGTAGTGCGTCTTGGCCCTCTTGATGAACGTGTTCCATGTGTGGTCGTCCTTGTCCCTGGTCTCGTCCTCCCCGTCCATGCTGACCTCGATGAACCTCCAGAACTCGGAGACCTCCTTCCTGGTCTTGTTTGCGATGTCGTCGGTCTTGGCCGGTGGCCCGAGCGCCATGGTTGTGAGCGGGAACAGGGAGTAATCGGGCAGTACGACGGACAGCGATTTCATATCGCAGTGCACGTTGGAGCAGGATGTGGGCATGAAGTTGTCGGCCTTCAGCATGCCCTTGGTCTGGACCTCGATCTCATGTGCCAGCTGCGGAAGGTTGACGCGGTTGTCGTCGGTGGGATCCACCGGGTACCTGCCCACATGGAAGATGGGCTGGAAGTGAACGCCCTTCACCGTCGGGGTGTTCCTGGCGGCGAAACGGATGATCTCCCCGACATGGTCGAGGTTCACTCCGGGAACGACGGTTACCACGAGGGTGATGCCTATCCCTCCGACCTCGGCCACGTTCTTGATCGCCTGCTGCTTGAGGTCGAACATCGGCCTTCCCCTGGTCTTCATGTAGATTGCGTCGTCGGTACCGTCAAACTGGAAGTAGAAGTCGTCCACACCGGCTTGCTGAAGCTTCCTCAGGTACTCGATGTCGTTGCCGATGCGGACACCGTTGGTGTTGACCTCTATGTGCTCGATGCCCATGTCCTTGGCCATCTTCACTATCTCCGGGAGATCGTCCCTGATGGTGGGTTCCCCTCCGGAGATCTGGACGCATCTGGGGCTGTCCACGAAATCCACCACGGTCTGGAACATGCCGCGGATGGTCTCGATGTCCGGGTGGAAATCGTAACCGCATCCGTTGGCGGTGGCGAAGCAGACGGGACAGTTGAGGTTGCAGTGGTTGGTTACCTCCACCACATTGACGCACGAATGCTGGAGGTGCCTGTTGCAGAGACCGCAGTCGTGGGGGCAGTCCTTGATGTCCCCGACGGCCCTCTTGGTGGGGGTCTTGGGAACGGCGGCGAACTCGTAGAGATACTTGTAATGCTCCGCACCCGACCAAATCTTGACCTTCCACGTACCGTGCTCGGGACAGGTCTTGACGATGTATACGTCATCGTTCTCCACAATCTTCTTGGCATGGATTGTCTTGAGACACTCCGGACACACCGCATCCGTGGGTCCGATCTCTTCGCTCATGAGGGCCAGTATCGTTTACCAGTGATATAAATCCAATATATGATAAACGGACCCGTAAAAGGGTTAAAAGGTTTGGAAGGGGGTTAAGCGCGGTTACGCGCTTATGCCCTCTTCTGCTGGAAAAGAACCTCTGCGGTTGCGAGTGCACCGTTTGCGAGGTACTCCTCGAACCAGGACTGACCGGACTCGGGTTCAACGAGTGAAGGTCCGGACCTGGTGGCTCCGAGGTAGGTGAGGTTGGTGTGGCCTGCCTTGACGACAGCTCCGTTCGCACAGTACTTCCATTCGGTGTCGTCTCCGACGAGAACGATGTCGAGGATCTTCATCTTGTGCTTGTATGCAGACAGGATGGTTGCCTTGTCGCCCTCCATCTTGTAGCGGGCGTAGACGGTCATGTCCCCGATCTCTTTCTTGGCGATGAACTCGGATCCGTTGTAGATCCTGTCCTTTCCGGCACCCTCAACGACTGCCTTTATGTCCTCGTCCTTGATTCCCTTTGCTTCGTATGCCTCTTTGACGGCTGCATCGATAATGAATTCCATTTATCTCACCTCACCATGTTCCGTAGGTACCGAAGTCTCTGGCTGCCCTTGTGAGTGCAAGGAGCTGTCCGGGGATGGTGTACGGAGGCGTCTCACAGCTTGTACCGAGGATGTATCCCTTCTTTGCGTCACGTCCGGCGAGGAGGGTCTCCTTTGCCCTGTCGTAGACCTTCTTGGGGTTGGCCTGGATCATGAGCTTGGTGTCGACCGATCCCATGATGGTGGTGACGTCCTGGAATTCTTCCTTGAGTATCTCGGTGGGGAACTCTTTCTGTCCCATGTAACCGATGTGCAGAACGTTGAAGGGTGACCATACGAGGTTCTTCTTGAACACCTTGTAGTCGGTCTCGTGGTTACCGCAGAGGTGGTAGAAGATCTGAGGTCCTGCTCCCTTTCTGAAACACTGGTCGACATAGTGGTGCATCAGCTTTGCGGAGAACTCCTCAACCATCTCATCAGAGAAGATATCGTTGTTCGCAAGAACCGATCCGACGATCAGCATTGCCATTCCGTAGGTGTCCGACAGGAGGTCTGCACCGTTGATCGAGGTCTCGACGTAGACGTTCTGGAGCTTGTGAGCGATGTCAGGCTCGGTGAAGGTCCACATGATGAAGTTCTCGACACCGCACAGCTCGGATCCTGCTCCTGCAAGGTCGAAACCGTAGGAGATAGGAACGAGGGTGTGGGGCAGGTTCTGCTGAACGTAGCCGTACAGGTTGTGGAACAGAGTGTCGGTGTTTCCGCCCTTGAGCTTCTCTTTCGAGATAGGCTCGAGCTTCTCGACTTCCTCAGGCTCGCTGATGATGGGTCCGGTGGAGACCGGCGGCAGAGTGTCTTTGTACTCCAGTGTGACACCGAGGTCTCTGATCCAGGGGAGCGAGAAGAACCAGTGTGTAACCGGCAGGAGGTCGAACAGCTCCGAGATGTATCCAACGGTGTGAATACCGAGCTCGGGTTTCTCATAGAAGTCCCTGATCGTGAAACCGCAGTGCACGGCCGCGTTCGACAGGATGATAGGATCAACGTCGATACGGTCGTGGAAGTTGTCCACGAAGGGGCTCGCGAATCTCTTGGCGGCATTTGCATGCCATCCCTTGAGATCATTTGTAGGGAATAATTCTTCGTAACCCATGGTTATCCCAGTTACTGATAGGAATACCACGGTATATATAGGTATCTTGGTCAAAAATGCAACATTGTTTCAATTATTGTTTGATTTGAAAATTAATCAAAATTAAATTTCATAAATTTTGAAATTATGAAACAAAGTTGTAAAAATGGCTAAAATCGACCGTCCGCAGTGGAATTACCGTATACATCGGATACGGGGAACGTGCCCCCTCCTATACTGTTAAGAATCAGCGGTATTTGCTGTACTTGTCGAGGAGCTTGCACATCTTGTCGGCCTCGTCCTTCGTGAGGTCGCCCGAGTCGATGTATCCCCTGATGAAGTCCTTGGCATCCTTGGAGGATACCCTCGACGCCTTGGCGATGACCGATGCGAGGAAGGCCGATGCCTTCGCATCGTCCATGGAGGTCGCGGAAAGAAGCTCGTTCATGTCGTACTTGAAAGGATTGATCTTGTGGGTGTTCAGCATCGGCTGTTTCTTCACAGCCTCCTTGGCCTTCGCCTTGGGCTTATTCTTCGAGCTGCTGTTCGGCCCCTGGCCGGGGACCTTCTTCCCCGGATTCTGTCCGCCGAAACCCATGTTGATGTTATCCTTGTTGTACGCCAAGATATATCTCCGATGAGGAACGGAATCCCTATTACGTACTTAAAGACTACTTAAACCCGGACAATACGGGAAACATAGGAATCAGAGAAGGATAAGTGGTTGTGGAAATGGTTTTTCGATCCGCGGAATCACCGCGGACCGAGGGCAATCACTCCTCGTTGCCCTTGAGCTTGTCGGCCTGCCATGCGATGAGGATGGTAGCGATGACCGCAATGAGAGTCACGATGATGGCGTAGACAAGGAGTCCCCAGATTCCGTCCTCTGCGGTGAAGACGAGTCCGACCGCCGTTTTGATAGTCTCATTCCATGCGAGTGCTGCGACGAGACCGAACGCCGAAGTGATCAGCGCTGCGAAGGTCTCGACGACCCTAACCTTGAAAGATTTACCCAAGATATCACCTTTAGGCGTGAATCTCCATCGCACTATTTATTATTTCACGGAGGGGCCGGTACAATCTCGGATTGGTGCGAGGGATGGGATTCGAACCCACGAAACACTAAGTACGGGATCTTAAGTCCCGCGCCTTTGGCCAACTCGGCTACCCTCGCCTTGGTGAGTGGATGGCGGGCGTTTAGATAATTGTTTGCCCGGGGTCTGACAACAGTTCTATATCGGAAACGCCATCACTGACCCAGGATTACCATGGTGTACCGCATACCCGATGATGAGCTCCTCGTTGATGCCATTGTGAACGTCCTTCTGAAGAACAAGACCGTGGTATCCCAGAGGGAGATCTGCCAGCTGGTCGTCGAGCAGCTCAACAGAAACGCCGAGATACCGTACCGCGTCAGCGGGAACAGGGTGCGCAGGCTCTCGCTCGAGAGGGGGCTGGTTTCCCTTGACATCGAGTACCGCGAGACGCACGGCATCGACCTGCCCGAGGAATGTCCCGTCTGCGGACGCGCCCTGGACCCCGTCACGAATTCCACCCTTGAGGGCGGCACGGCCGTGGTGATGATGAAGTGCAGATCGTGCGGTTATGTCGCAAGTGCCAGATCCTCCATACCAAGCAAATACACCTTCAACATGAGACCCCGCAGGGTCTCGGAGATCCACTCCGTTAGGATGGATAGGCTCTACAGGGCCAAGGAGCACATCGGGATCGCATGCGACATCCTGGAATCCCTCATAGACGGGCACGTGCTGGCACATGACGCAAGGAACACGATCTCCAAACTCCGCGAGATCTGCGACGGCAAGGAGGACCCGGGAAGCATCGGGAACATGATCCGCGCCATGGAGGTCGACGAGGGCGAGCCGGGATGGTGCCGTCCGCTGGCCTCCGTCAAGTATTCCGAGCGCAAAGATATATAACCGCGCCCATTATCCTCCTATAATATTATAGGTGGACTCCATGAAAAACTGGGAATTCGGAAAGATAACGGGCAGCGAGATCTCTATCGACGAGAGGCTCTCCGACATGATGGGTATCGTAGAGGGCGGATACGTCTACAGCACCCTCTTCGAGTACAACGACGAGGGACCGAAGAAGTACGAGGTCATCCTCTCCATGTACCCCCAGGAGAACTACCGCACCCTGACCAACATCACGCTCTACATGAAGGACGTGCCGGGTTCCAGCGCACAGGCCGCGCACTTCCTCGGGGACAGGGGCATCAACATCCTGAACTCCATCTCGCTCGACGGGATCTCCGACACCATCATCATCTGGAAGGTCCTGGCGGACCTCAGTTTCGCCGGAGAGATGGACCTGCTTCTGGAGAAGTTCGCATCGCTCAAGGAGTCCGACGATCCGAGCGTCTCCCTCATCGACCACATCGAGATCAAGCCCGCCGACATCGGAAGGGTGTTCAGGACCGAGCCCGACAAGAACAAGACCGAGGTCAGGCGCGGAGCCCCCGTCACCCTCAGGAACGGGAAGTACGACATGGCCGCCGAGTACGGGGACATCCTCGGGAACATCGACGGCAAGGACATCCTGATGGTGGCCGACATCGGCTCCTGGATGATGTCCGTCACCTTCTTCAAGGAGCGCACCACACTCAGAAAGATAAACATCGAGATCCCCGACTGCCCCGGTTCCATCGCCCAGGCGCTGGGATGGATAGGGGACCAGAAGGTCAACCTCATCTCGGTGTTCAGCAAGGTCAAGATCTGCTACCAGACCATGTCCCTCGAGCTCGTCGCCGACTTCGCCGACAGCAGGATCCCGCTGGACCGTTTCGAGAAGGAGATGGAGAAGGCATTTGCGGACATGAACGGGATCTACACGATCGAGCAGTTCGTGGAACTCAGGTGATCGGATGGATGCCGCCAGAATAACCGAAAGATACGGCAGCATACCGGATGAGTATCTCTCGATCCTCCTGGGAACTGAGGGGACCATCGACGTCCCGACCCTGCTGTCCATGGCGTCGGAGGGATCCAAGGCCCTCGTCGAGACCGCCAAATGGATGGTGTCCGAGGCCGCCGGGAAGAACGGCTGGGACCATCAGATAGGGTTCCCCGAGACGGGTTACTACCTCCCCGCGATCCACGCGTGGACGGGGACGTCCGAGATGACCCTGGAATCCGCAAGGGACTTCCTCTACAACCTCGACGAGCCCGGTGCATCGGAGCTCGCGGACGGAATGAAGGCAGGGGAGAACGCCATGTTCGCCGCCGAGATAATAGAGGCGGTCAGCTACATCGGCAGCGAGCGCGAGGGCTTCATCCCGGACAGAGTCCTCAGGGGACTCGGGCTGAACTTCGTGGACGAGACCATCCCCGGAGCGGTGGCGTTCCTGGGAGGGATGGACGATCCCGATGCCCTGACGAAGATGTACCGCGACTTCCAGGGAAAGGGCATGATCAGCATAGCGTCCGGCGACTTCCCCGAGCAGTTCAAGGCCGTGGGGGCCAAGATGGGTCTCGACTGGAGGTTCTACCCCGTAGGATACTTCACCGGTACCGTGCACGCCCTCAACTTCGCGGTGCGTGCGGCTCTCACCTTCGGTAACATCGAACCCGGAAACAGGGAGGCCATATCCGACTATCTGAAGAAGAGACCGAAGGTCATCGTCATACAGTCCGGCCCGCTGAACAGGCTGGATGCCGCATTCGCATTCGCGGCGCTGATGCACAGCGCATCCATCGTCACCGACCAGGACCTCCCGGAGATCCCGCACTGCGTGAAGGTCTGCAAGAAACCGCTGGAGATGATCCAGAGCGGTATCGAGGAACGCGGGATCACCGTCAAGCTGGAGCCCATCGAGCTCCCCGTGGGATACGCCCCCTCCTTCGAGGGAGAGGTCGTGAGGAAACCGGATACGTACGTGGAGGCAGGGGGTACCCGCAGCCCGGCGTTCGAGATCCTCATCTCCAGGAAGGAGGACGAGGTCGAGGACGGGAAGGTCACCCTCATCGGGAAGGAGATCGACGAGATGCCCGAAGGGTCCCTCACGCCCCTCGCACTGATAGTCGAGGTGTACGGGCAGAACATGCACGATGACCTGGAACCGGTCATGGAGAGGAGGTTCCACAGCTCAATCAACTTCGCCGAGGGCGTATGGCACGCCGGACAGAGGAACACCAACTGGGTCCGCATAAGCAAGACCGCCAAGGCCGCAGGGTTCAAGATGGCCGACCTCGGAAGGATACTCATCCACAAAATCAAAGAGGAGTTCGGCGGGATCGTCACCAGGGCCCAGGCCACCGTGATCACCGACCAGGCGGAGCTGGACAGGCGCCTCCCCGAGGCCATGAGATCGTACGACGCCAGGGACGAGCGCATGAAGGGTCTGAAGGACGACAGCGTGGACACGTTCTATACTTGCGCGATGTGCCAGTCGTTCGCGCCCGGGCACATATGCATAATATCGCCCGAGAGGCTGGGCCTCTGCGGAGCGATCAACTGGCTGGATTCCAAGGCCGGTTTCGAACTGGACAAGAACGGACCCAACAAGCCCCTCCCCAAGGGAACGCTCATCGACGCCGAGAAGGGCGAATGGGAGAACGTCAACGAGGCCGTGAGGTCCGAGTCCATGGGAAGGATCGAGAGGATGTGCATGTACAGCCTGATGGATTCCCCGATGACATCGTGCGGATGCTTCGAGGTCATCGTGGCGATGACGGTGGACATGCAGGCCGTCGTCATCGTGGACAGGGACCACTCCGGAATGACCCCCGTGGGAATGAAGTTCTCCACGCTGGCGGGTTCCATCGGAGGAGGCAGGCAGACCCCTGGATTCATGGGGATTGGTAAGAAGTACATCACCAGCGAGAAGTTCATGTCCGCCGAGGGAGGCATCGCGAGGATCGCATGGATGCCGAAGCACCTCAAGGAGGCCATCGGCGACGAATTCAGGAAGAGATGCGAGGACATCGGGCACCCCGACCTCATGGACAAGATCGCCGACGAGACGGTCACTGAGGACGCGGAGGGACTGATGGCATGGATGGCGGAGGTGGAGCACCCCGCCCTGTTCATGGACCCGCTGCTCTGATCACGTTACATCAGGAGGAATGAGATGACAGAGATACCCCAGGTCAGCGAAAAGTACAACGGTACCGTGACCGAGGTCACCCTCGGAAAGGGAGATTACATCGCGGGAGGAGCGAAGGGCATGCCCTTCATGTCCTTCGAGAACCCGGTCAAGACCAGACCCATGATCGCGGGAGAGGTGTTCGACACCCTCGCCGAGTATCCCCAGCTCGCCGCGGACATGTTCGACGGCCGCCAGAAGGACCCCGTGGAATGGGCGAGGATGTGGAAGGAGATCGGCGCGGACATGATATGCGTCAGGTTCGCGGGACTGGACCCCGAGAAGGGCGACACAACCCCTGAGAAGGCCACGGACATCGTGAAGAGGATATCGGAGGCCACGGGGCTTCCCATCATGATAAGCGGATGCGGCATACTGGAATACGACGTGCCCGCTCTCACCATGATAAGCGAGAACGTCAGGGACACCAGGCTCCTGCTCAACAAGGCGGATGAGGACGAGTACAAGAAGATCTCCTCGATGGCCATCGCGGGGAAGCACTGCGTCGTGGGATTCTCCAACCTCGACGTGAACCTCGCCAAGCAGATGAACATCCTCCTCGCCGACTTCGGCGTGAATAGGGAGGATGTGATAATGGATCCCCTCATGGCCCCTCTGGGCATGGGGATGGAGTACTCGTACTCCGTCAACGAGAGGATAAGGATAGCGGGCCTGATGGGCGACAAGATGCTCCAGGCCCCGATAGTATGCGACTGCACCGCCTCATGGGATGTCGCCGATGCGGTGAGCACCGACGACCCGTCGCTGGGGGACGTGAAGTTCAGGGTCACCTGGTGGGAGGCCATGACGGCCATGTCCGCCATGGTGTCCGGAGCTGACATACTGGTCATGCGCGGGCCCGCCGCGGCGGATATGATAATGGTGTACAGCAAGGAGCTGACCACGGGGGAGTGAGAGGATGCCGACAGCGATAGAGTTCTTCAAGCTTCTTCCGAAGACCAACTGCAAGGACTGCGGACAGCCCACATGCCTCGCGTTCGCCATGCAGCTCGCCAACCAGAAGGCCAAGATAGAGGACTGCCCCCACGTCCAGCAGGACGCCAAGGACGCTCTGGCCGAGGCCTCCGCGCCCCCGGTCAGGACGATCAAGGTCGGGAACAGGATCCCCATGGGCGGGGAGACCGTGCTGTACAGGCACGAGCGCCGCTTCAACAATCCGATCGCGTACGCGGTGACGGTGTCGGACACCCTCGAGGGCGATGCCCTGAAGGAGAGGGTGGAGTACATCGCATCCCTCTGCTACGACAGGGTCGGCATGAAGTTCAAGGCGGACATGGTCTCTGTCAGGAACGATTCAGGCGACAGTGCCAGATTCAAGGAGACCGTGAAAGCGGTATGCGGACTCTGGAAGGACCCGTTCGTCCTGGAGACGAAGGATCCCGCCGCGATGTCCGAGGCACTGAGCGTATGCAAGCTCAGGGTCCCGCTGCTCTACGGGGCGACCGCGGAGAACCTCGAGGCGATGTGCGAGATATCCAAGAGCAGCAAGTGCCCGCTCGGACTCATATGCGACGGACTCGAGGAGGCCGTCTCCATGGTGGAGAAGGCCGAATCCCTGGGCGCCAAAGACCTGATCGTCGACCTGTCATCGGCCAACCTCAAGGAGCTGATCGAGAACCAGACCGTCGCCAGGCGCGCCGCCATCAAGAAGAAGTTCAAGCC
>JAFPVN010000134.1 GCA_017395275.1 Candidatus Methanomethylophilaceae archaeon
CCGACCACATCTGCGGTATCGTGAAATGCAGCAACCCCAACTGCATCACCAACAGGGGAGAGCCCATCAAGCCGGAGTTCGACGTGATCTCCCGCGACCCGCTCATCCTCAGATGCTCGTACTGCGACAGGAAGCTGAACGAGATCACCGAGAACCTGATCTGATAACATGAAGCTGATCGTCGTCGCAGGCATGCCCGGAGCGGGCAAGGAGGAGTTCCTCAACGTCGCCAGGGACATGGACATCCCCTTCCTGAGGATGGGGGACCTGGTCAGGGAGCTCTATCCCAAGAGAGGGGACGAGGACAGGGATCTGACGCTGGGACAGTTCGCCAACATCGAGAGGGAGAGGCACGGATACAACATCTGGGCCAAGCGCGCCCTCGAGAGGATGTCCGGGGACATCTACCTCATAGACGGATGCAGGAGCATGGACGAGGTCATGGCGTACAGGAGCCTCTCCGACGATGTCAACATCGTTGCCATTCACGCGCCCCCGAGGATAAGGTACGACAGGCTCGTGAAGAGGCAGAGGGACGACGCCCCCAGGAACGTGGAGGAGTTCGACGCCAGGGACTCCAGGGAGATGGGCTGGGGACTGGCCAACGTGATCGCATTGTCGGACCACCTCATCGTCAACGACGGCTCCCTGGAGAAGTTCAGGGAGGAAGCGTCCGCGTACCTCAGGAGCATCGCATGAGATTCACGGTCACCAGGCTCTGCGGCGGGAAGGCCCTGATGGCCGCCTCCAAGGACGAGATGGAGCTGGACATGGACAAGGCGGAACGGGTCATGTCCGAACGCGGCCCGGTCAAGTCCAAGGACGAGATGATGCTCGTATCCCAGTGGAACGACATGGAGGTCACCGTCTACCCGCAGGGGAAGGTGATGTTCTTCCCCCTCGCCGACAAGGAGAAGGCGGTCGAGTACGCCACCGACATTATCGAGAGGATCTCGGGATGATCGACCCCCTCGGATGCCTTATTTCTTTCATACTGGCACTCTGCCTCTCGCTCATCATCTATAAGTTCGGTCTCCTTACGAAGAGCGGATGCGTGTCCGCGTTCGCCATAGGTTTCCTGATAGGCGCTCTGGGCTCCGTCTGGTGGCTGGCGCTGCTGATAGTCTTCGCACTGTTGGGCTTCGCCGCCACGGTCATGGGGCTGAGCAAGAAGCGGGAGAAGGGCCTGCAGGAGGGTACCCACGGGGAACGTTCGTACAAGAACATCCTTGGGGTGGCGGTCCCGCCGCTGATAGTGGCGATCCTCAATCAGGTGTATCCGGGACACGAGTGGGCGTTCTCGGTCGCATACATAGCGACCATAGCCGTCGCCGCCGCGGACACCGCCGCGAGCGAGATCGGCGTCAAGGATCCGAGGGTCTGGCTCATCACCACTTTCAAGAGGGTGGAGCCCGGGACGGACGGAGGGATATCCCTCAAGGGGACGCTGATCTCCGCCGCCGCGTCCATCATAGTGTCCGTGATAGGGTATCTTTTCATCACGCACACCGTCGACGCGTGGGTGCTGGTACCGTCTGTATGCGGCATCATCGGATGCATGGCGGACAGCTACGTCGGCGCCACCATAGAGACCTGGGGCTGGGTCGACAAGTACATGAACAACGCGATTACGGGATTGCTAGGCGGAGTTCTGGCATCCCTCGTGTGCATTATGTGGGCGTGAATCGGACGGTTGCAAAATGTTATTCCCTGCGGCCAACCGATCATCGGATTCCCGTAATACCATCACAGCACCGGGTATTTCCTCATTTGTCGGTACTGTCCAGCACGACCTCGTCGAACTCCATGATGGCCTCCGCCGCATTGTCGAACAGCATCCCTTCGGCCGAACCCTCGTACGGTCCCGGAGAAAGATTGAATGATATCGCCTGTTCCGGCGTCATGTAGTACTTGATCGGATAATCGTCTGTCCTGCTGATGTGTCCGTCCTTGAGGAGGGACGTCGCCCTCCTTGCCAGTGTCTTGTAGTTCAATCCGGTCTCCCGTTCCAGATCGTTCAGAGACCTCGGCCCCTTGGACAGGCATTCCAGTATCGCCCTCATGCTTTCGTCGTTCAGTCTAGGCAGAGGGTTGGAACAGAATATGGTCTGGATCTCGCCGTCCCACTGCGTGTAGGTTATTCTCACCTGCGGACGTCTGCATAGGACTGTCGCTGCCGATGCGTAATAGGGAGATGCGAAGGTTATGTCCACCGAGAGACCTTTCCTGTCCGTTGTCTTAGCCAGATATGGAAGGAGATAACGGGAATCGGAATCGTGCAGGCGTATGATCTTCACCTTATTCCATTCCATACCTTCTATGTACTCCGCCAGAAGTCTGGCCTTGACCCTGGATTCCATCACCAAGAACAGGACATCGGAGCGTATCAGCCTGTCCACTATAGATTTCTCCCTTTCGGACAGATTCTCCTCAGATGAAATGAAAGCGACCGCTTGGAATGGCATTTCCTGTCGATACGAAAATGCATCTGCCGTGTTATAATATCTGCGCCCGCCGACGCGAACATAGACTGGAGATTCCGGAGAATACCTATTTATATTTGCATCTTTCTTATGCATATAAGAAAGATATAATACTGCTAAAAATGATTAATCCTTACGTTCAAGGACAATAATATGATTAAACCAGATAAAATTGGAGATATCAGATAAGAAATTGAATGAACCGCAGAGCGATAAGACCCTTGCATCCGCAATCGAGTAGATACGACTGTGGTGCGTTTCTTATTAATTCAAGAAAGTTAAGAAGACACATAACCCCGGTGACTGGGATGCAATAATCTGTACAATGGACACTAACGAAAGGATTCAAATTAAACCGAGGGGAATATATTGAGGCATAGTCACTCAGGAGGGTACTTCATAGTCGGTGATCTTCTGAGCAATATCTCAGAAGCATCACTGTACATCCTCGAACAAATCGATCGTGAGACCCGTAATATCGAACCCATGTTCGAATACGTCCGTTGGATCTGCATGAAATACATGCTTAAAGTCCCGTCTGACTCGTACGTCAGAAAAAGGATGAAAAAACTCTGTGATTTATGCAGGCAGAAGTCGGAATTCGATGATCGTGCCCAAGCTGATTATATTATCCAAGAAACAATCGGTCTAATTTCAGAACTAAGATTGCTGATGAGGGACCTGACGGATGTAAATCTGCTCAGGAGAAAAATCTGGTGGGTCGGGCAGCATTTCAACCGCCCCGTTCTCAATGTCAACCTCGATGCTGAAAACGTAGAGAAGTACAAAGAGACGATTGAAAAAATCACGAAGAAAACATGGAGTGAGACACTATGAAACTGGCAGAAGCACTGGCCGAAAGAGCGGCAATAAGGAAAAAGATAGACGCGTTATCCTCCAGGCTGGAGAAAAACTCCAAGGTCTTCGAGGGAGAGGAACCGGTGGAGGATCCGAAGAGGCTCCTGGAAGAACTGAACATACTCACATCGAGGCATGAGGAACTGATCTTCAGGATCAATACCGCCAATGCCGTCACCGTAGCTTCCAACGGGGAAACACTGGCAAGACTGCTGGCACGCAGAGACACGCTGGCAGACAAGGTCGACGTCCTGAATGCCCTTCTGCGTTCTACGGAGAAGGAACGTCCAATCTACCGCAACAAGGATTCGCTGAAGGAGATCATCACCGTCGATGTACGCTCCGTCAGGGAAGAAGCGGATGCTCTGGCGAAAAGTGTGAGGGAGATCGACACGATGATTCAGGAGGCAAATTGGAACACCAATATCTGAGCGGTAAGGGTAACCTAGACGGGGCGGATGTGAAACAACCCGTTAGACGCTAGGGTCGAAATGGCGTCTGGGTCCCCGGGGCAGGGACAAAGGCTGAATGTGATGCCCGCATCGTGGCAAGTTACAGGTCACCTTCACAGACATCGTAACAACCGTGCATCGACCGTCGAAGTGAGGGAGGGAAAGGGGTACCGCTCGAACAAACCTAGACCCGGAATATGCCTTCGAAGATAGAATCGGACTACTTCATGAAGATGGATGTGACGCCGTACCTCGGCGAATGGATTGCCATCCACAGAAGAGCAGTGATAGCTCACGCCAGATCATTTCGGGATGTATATTCTGCGGTATGCGAGATCATGAAACCCTTCTGCCGTGCTGTTCGTTCCGATCCCCGATTCGGACTGCCTGATCGTGTGATCAAGCGAAATGACCTCCTCCCTCGGATCCCTGGCATCAGGAGGATTTCATCCTCTTCCTGACCTCGGCCTTAATCTCGGGCATCCTATCCTCAGGAATCGTAAACATGGAAATGGCTTCTTCGAAGGTCATGTCCTTCTTTTCGATCAGGGATACAATCCCGGAAGCAACCATTTCCGTAGAGATGGCTTTCTCTGCGTCACGCCCGTGATGTACTGCATCATCATATAGACTGACCATCTCTTTCAGACCCTCCAATTCTTCATCGCCGGACAACTTCTTTTTCGCTTCCGCTTCTACTTTAGCCCTGTCCTCTTCGGGGATCACTAATGCAGATGAGGCCTGTTCGAACGACAATCCAAAATCCCTGACAAGGTTTACTATGGACTCGATGGATCTATCCAAAGATGCCACCCTCTCTTTTTCCATTCCCAGATCGACTCCGTGATCTACGGCATCATCGTATAGACTGACCATCTCCTTCAGACCCTCCAATTCTTCATCGCTAAGCTCGATATTAAAGCTTGAGTTAGACAGATACGGGCACCAACCCCTTCCACAAATCTTTATTAGAGATGCACCCCATCAGAGTATCCCATGGAAATGGGTTTTGACAACGACCTCTACCTGAAGACCCAATCGGAGCACATCAGGGAACGCATAGCGAAATTCGGAGGCAAGCTTTATCTCGAGTTCGGAGGCAAGCTCTTCGACGACTACCACGCATCCCGCGTACTCCCCGGGTTCCACCCGGACAGCAAGATCAGGATGCTCATGGAGCTGGGCAACGAGGCCGAGGCCATCGTCGTCATAAACGCCAACGACATCGTCAAGAACAAGATCCGCAAGGACATCGGCGTAGGATACGATCTGGAGGTCCTCAGGCTGGTGGACTCCTTCCTCGACAGGGGGATACAGGTCTGCGGCCTGGTCATCACCCAGTACACCGGACAGGCCGCCGCGGACAAGTTCAAGTCCATGGCCGAGTCCCTCGGACTCAAAGTCTACATGCACTATCCCATCGAGGGATACCCCACCAACATCCCCCTCATCGTCAGCGACGAGGGATACGGCAAGAACGAGTACGTCAAGACCACGAAACCGCTGGTGGTCGTCACCGCTCCCGGACCCGGCAGCGGGAAGATGGCCGTCTGTTTATCACAATTGTATCACGAGCACAAGAGAGGGATATCCGCGGGATACGCCAAGTTCGAGACGTTCCCCATATGGAACCTCCCCCTGAACCACCCCGTGAACATAGCGTACGAGGCCGCCACCATAGACCTCGCCGACGCAAACATGATCGACCCGTTCCACCTCGAGGCGTACGGGAAGACGGTGGTCAACTACAACAGGGACGTGGAGATCTTCCCGGTGCTCAACGCCATACTGGAGAACATATCTGGCACATCGATATACAAGTCACCGACGGACATGGGCGTGAACATGGCCGGCAACTGCATCAAGAACGATGGGGCTGTGAGGAAAGCGGCCGAGAACGAGATCGGCAGACGCTACTTCGGCATACTCGTCGACAGGAGAGAGGGCAGATGCACCGACGACCTAGTGTTCAAGGCGGAGCTCTGCCTGAAGAAGGCGGGACTCCAGCCCGAATCCCGCGCTGTGGTCCGCAAGGTCCGCGAGATGATGAAGGAGACCAACCGTCAGGTCGTCGCCGCCGAGATGAGGGACGGCACCATAGTCACCGGAAGGGGATCGCCCCTCCTGTCCGCATCGTCCGCCATGATCATCAACGCGCTGAAGATGCTGGCCGGCGTGGACGACGACATACCGCTGATCTCCCCCGACGTCATCAGGTCGATGCAGAAGCTGAAGGTCGACAACCTCGGTTACAAGAACCCCCGTCTCCACATAGACGAGATGCTCGTCGCGTTATCGATCGTCGCCAACACCGACCCCAACGCCGCGAAGGCGATAGCTAAGATCCCCGAGCTGAGGGGATGCGACGTCCACGCGTCGGACATAATGCCCGATGTCGACAGCAAGCTCTACAAGAAGCTGGGGATGTACCTGTCCTGCGAACCCGAGTACATCACCAAGTGCATGTTCCACGCGAACTGATCAGAAGAACCTGGACTCCACCATGGAACAGAGTGCGTGATACACCGGCAGGTGCAGCTCCTGGATCTTGAACGTCTCCTTCTCGGGGACGTTTATGCATATCTCGGAGAGGCTCATGCACCTGCCTCCCGACTCCCCGGTCAGTGCTATGGTCCTCATCCCCTTGGTCTTCGCCACCATAAGCGCGTAGCAGACGTTCTTGGAGTTGCCGGATGTGGATATACCGATGAACACGTCGTTGGGGTTGCCCAGTACGTTCACCAGCTGGGCGAAGGTCGCCAGACCGTTGCGGTCGTTGGAGAACGCCGTTCCCAGGGACTGGAGCGAGGGGAGCGGTATCGCGGGAAGCCCGGATTCCAATGTGCCGGCGAGGAACTCCCCGTCCTCTCCGAAACTCTTCCTGAGAGCGTCCTGCTGCCCTTCGGATATGTCATGCCTGAACCTGAAGGACTTCATCAGCTCGCCGGTTATGTGTTCGCTGTCGGACGCGCTCCCTCCGTTCCCGGCCACCAGCACCTTCCCTCCCGACGAGTAGCATGCGCACAGCGCATCATAGGCCTCGGATACCTTCTTCTCGCAGGACTTCAGCTGAGGATATCTCTGTATCAGTTCCGAGAGAATCTGTTCGGGTGTGAGTTTCTTGGCGTCCATTTTTTCATCCCGCTGCCTTGCACAGGCACGATGCTCGCTAATCGTTTTACTCTTATAAAGAATGTGCCAGCCACCAATAAAACGCCATCAAAAGGACATATGAAACAATAATGTCTGGAAAGCGCATCATCCATCTGATCAATACTTGCTCCGATTCAATTACGACACATCATCAAACTTAACAATTATAACAATTATAACATTATTACATTAATATAGTACCACCACATTATACTGAACGTGGACACAACAAGGCAATACGTAGGATGAATCTCCATTAAACCGCTTTACTTGGAATTGTGCCCGAGCAATCCAAACGAGGTAGCCATACCAAAAATGCAACTGCTAAAACCATGACAGAAACCGAAGAATTATCACCGAAAGGGAGGCCCGTTCTCAACGACTCCTTGGTACAGAAACTGATTGAGATTCCCAAATACATTCCCAAAGATGTCAAAGAACCCTTCAGGTTGAGGGAAGATAACGGTCATCTGAGATCATCCGTATCACTCATTTGCGACCAACCTGAATATAAATTCACACTGTCAACGAGAAAACTGATCAAGGATCCGATGGATTTCTCGGTGATTTTCATCTATATTGACGCCAACGGCAGAGAGTACATTCTGCGCAGATTCAACGGAGATCATGGAAGGCACTATCACAAAAGCACGGGGACATACATTTCCGGCCCACACATCCACCGTATAACGGAAACAGCACAGAAGGAATTCCACAAGGATGAGACAGCGGCTTCGGAAACAGACAAATACAAAACGCTAGAGCAAGCGATTCCGTTCGCCATGATGGAACTTAATATAAATTACGAAACAAGTAAAGGGACGGTAAGCCTATCCAAGTGGTGCTAAGATGAATGCCGAGGAGATCATAGACAGTCTGAAAAAATCCATCTGTTCGGGTCTGGAGGTCGAAACGCGCACCACAAACAGATTCATGATCCATACCGGATACACATACCCCGATGGTGACGAACTGCACATAATCCTGACCAAGAATGACGGAAAGTGGATCTTCACCGACGAGGGGCACACCATGATGTGGCTGTCTTACTCCAATTTCAATATGACCGATTCCAGAAAGAACACGCTGGACAGGACTCTGAACGTTAACGGAGTATCGCTATCTAACGGAGAGCTGTCCATCGCGATTGATTCGGACGCACCGGATTCTATCGGACTTTCGTTGAAATCCCTTATCCAGACCGAGATACAGGCCGCAGACCTGCTGTATCTGGACAAAGATGTGGTGAAGGATACATTCCTGGACGATCTGAAAACGATGTTTGTGAACTCCAACATATCCGATCGCTGTTCCTACAACCGCAAGATAATCGGAAAGGACAATATGGAGTACTATGCAGACGTCTTCATCGACAGTAAGACACCGATATTGGTCTTCGGGATACACTCCCCGATACAGTGCTCCAGAGCAACCGTTGCGATGCTATCCCTCAACAAGACCGGGATGGATTATGTATTCATGACCGTATTCGACAGCAATTCGCAGATATCCAGCGGAGACCGTGACAAGGCGATCAATGCCGCCGTCAAGACAACTATCGGGATAAACGAGGCGGTCAAAGGCGCAGAGATGCTCTTGGGGCTGCAGTAACTGACGTCTAGGCCCTGCCGTGCCTAACGCCAGACAATCGCTTGAATCAATCGGATGATAAGTATTAATGGCGAACAGGAGGGGATTCGAACCCCCGGCCTGCAGCTTAGGAGGCTGCTGCCATATCCAGACTAGGC
>JAFPVN010000135.1 GCA_017395275.1 Candidatus Methanomethylophilaceae archaeon
GTAGTATCTCTTTCCGGGAAGACCCTCGGCGTACCTGTCGGCGAAGTCGGAGATCAGCATCTCCTTGGCCAGAGGGCTCATGAGGTTCTCTGAGGCGATCATAGGGATACATTCCTCGAACCACTTGTTGTGGGCCATGACGTTCTCCCTTATGTAACGTGCATCGTCATTCATGCTGTCGCATTATCGTTATAATATAAAAAGCGGGCTCTCTGACTTTTACGGTGGTCGAGGGTGCGAAGCAATCGGACGAGGAACGAAGCTACGGGTAAGATTGCCGTCCGGGGGAGCGTCACTTCCTCTTCGCGGACCTGGATTCCGCCTTGGGGAAGTTCTGCACGGACTTGATGTCGTCGGTGGACGGATCCACGCCGTTGAGATGTGCCAGATACAGTGAGACGAAGTCTCCCATGACTATGGCCTTGAGCATCTTCTCGAGGTGGTTGTTGCCCTTCAGGTGGTAGACGTAGACGGTGATGCCGCGGTCCATGATCATGCCGATGGGGGTCTCGGCCATGGCCTTGAGCATGCTGGAGACGTTATCGTCGAAGATCATGATGGGCACGTGGTCCTTGATCTTGGTGTCGTTGGCCCACCCCATAAGCTCGTTGTGGTTGAACTCCGGCATGGTACCGTGGAACGACAGCACCTTGGAGTTCTCGTTGAACTGCGACTTCCATCTGTAGGCGACGGACCTCATGTTGAAGAAGCTGTAGACGGAGGGGACCTTGCCGTGGATGCGCTCCGCGATGGTCTTGGCCTCGTTGTCGTCGGTGCTGACCAGCTCGTCCCTGAACGCCTTGACCGATTTCAGGGCCTCGGTGACCTCCTCGGTGCTGTCCAGCAGGCCGATGTTGTTCAGCACCAGCAGGATGTATCCTATCATATATCCGAGCGCTCCGCGGGAACGGAACCCTCCGGGTATGGAGAGCATGACGTTGTCGTCCTTGACGCAGAGCTCCTCGAGCTCGCCGCCGTGGGTGATGCAGACCACCTGCGCCCCTGACCTGACCGCGGCGCGGTAGAGGTGGAGGGTCTCGACGGTGTTCCCAGAATAGGATACGACGATGACGGTGGTGTCCTTGTCCACCCATTTGGGGAGATCGACGCCCTTCGCTATCGGAAGGGGGGTGGATTTCATCGCATCGAGATAATCCGATACGACGAGTCCGGCGATGTTGCACGTACCCATGCCGCATACGATGGCCTTGGAGGTGTTCCTGAGGTTGAAGACCATGCAGTTCAGCGCGAACTCGATGTGCTCCGGTAGCCTGGCGACCTGCGGGTACATCTTCGTGTTGGAAATCTCGCTCTTGAACCTTGCCAAGTGAACACCTGCTTACCGCCAATCAGCGTTGCGGGATATAATAAGATTGGGTACGGTTTTTGACGGTATCGACATCGTCGATCGTCGAATATATAGCTATTTCCTGTATGTACAACTTTTCTGGTAGTTGGCGAATCGGTTTTTTATATTGTGGCATACGGAGGGACGCAGAGGGCTGAGTGCAATGAGCATCGAGAATGTTCTTCAGGATATCAGGGACGGAAAGATCGTCCTCGTCTACGACTTCGACGACAGGGAGAGGGAGACGGACATGACCGTCGCCTCCGAATTCATCGACTACCAGAAGGTACGCACTATGCGCAAGGAGGCAGGCGGACTCCTCTGTACGACGACACCCCTTTCCGTGGCCAACGAGCTGGGCCTCCCGTTCCTCTCGGACACGTTCTGGGATTGTTCCGACAAGTACCCCATTCTGAAGGCGATGGCACCCAACGACATCCCCTACGACAGGACCAAGTCGTCCTTCGGCGTCACCATCAACCACAGGAACACCTACACCGGGATAACCGATTCCGACAGGGCCCTCACCATCAAGTCATACGTGGAGACCATCTTCGCAAACAAGCCCGCCGAGGAAAGGATGGCGGACCTGGGAAAGAACTTCAGGGCACCCGGGCACGTCCATCTGCTCAACACGTCGGACAAGATCCTGGAGTCCAGGAAGGGACACACCGAGCTCTGCACCGCGCTCATGATCATGGCCGGCGTGAAACCGTCGGCGACGATCTGCGAGATGATGGGCGACGACGGCGGATCCAGGAAGAAGGAGGAGGTCCTCCAGTACGCCGCCGAGCACGGCATGTCCTTCATCACCGGCGACGAGGTCATCGCCGCATGGAAGGAGTTCAACTCCAAGAACTGAGGTAACATGGTAAGAGTGATGGCGTCCGGAGTGTTCGATATCCTCCACACAGGCCACATATCGTACCTCGAGCAGGCCAAGGCCGCCGGGGACGAGCTGGTGGTAGTGGTGGCATGCGACAGCACCGTCAGGAAGAGGAAGCACGAACCCGTCACACCCGAGGCCATGAGACTCAAGATCGTGCAGTCCCTGAAGCCCGTCGACAGGGCGATACTGGGGAAGGACACCGGCGACTTCTTCGAGACGCTTAGGGACGTCCAGCCGGACATCATAATGCTGGGATTCGACCAGACCTTCGACGAGAGGGAGCTGCAGGCGCAGCTGGACTCCAAGGGATTCAGGACGAAGGTCATGAGGGCGACGGAGTGCTCCGACGACCTCAACGGCACCAGAAGGATAATCAAGAAGATACTCGAGACCAAGGGGGCGGGACAGTGAAGATCATAGGCATCGCGGACACGACCTTCGCAAGGTACGACATGGCCGCATCGGCCATAGACGAGCTGAAGAAGACCGGTACCGGTTTCAAGATCGTGAGGAGGACGGTCCCCGGTTTCAAGGATTTGCCGGTGGCATGCAAGAAGCTGATCGAGGAGGACGGATGCGACATCTGCATGGCATTGGCGATGCCCGGGCCGATGGCCAAGGACAAGACCTGTGCCCACGAGGCATCCACCGGACTCATAATGTGCCA
>JAFPVN010000136.1 GCA_017395275.1 Candidatus Methanomethylophilaceae archaeon
ATATGTCATGTCCGTCGTGCTGAAACCGGGCGTCAATGACATCGGCCCCGCTGACGTCAGCACGTACATCACGGGACAGAAGGGCAGCGGAGGCGGTTCCGAGGGTAACACGGTGGTCCACCCATACCCCTCATACAACAGCACCACGTGGCTCTCGGATGGCCCTGTGACATACAATGGGTCGATGGGATACAGCTACAACTGGACTTACTTCAATAAAGACCAGGACCCGACGGAGGATATCAAGAAGGTGATAAACTGCGAGATGTCCTTCGATGATCTGAAGACCGTCACACCGGCGTACGGCAACGATTACTGGATCCTTGGATACGGTAATATGGAGACGCAGTTCAATAAGAACTATTTCGTGACTGAGCCCACCCTGTTATACCTTGAGAAGGGTACGTGGAACATCAATATCGCAAACACCAACTGTGATTACCTGCGCCTTGTCAATGCCAACCAGCTCGTGGGGGGCAGGGGCGACAGCGAAAGCATCACGTTATCGGAAGGAAAGGGCACCCTCGAGATCGAATTGGAAAGGCCCACGGCTTTCTATTTCGATAACGGCGGCGGATCGTTCGGCTGGCTCGAGTATACAGTAGAATACAACATCAATCCGGATCTGTCGTATGACGTCATAACGGATTTCCCGAAGACGGCAAACATCGTCACCAACTACCAGTGGGTGAAATCCACCAGCGTGAATACGGTCGATGGTAAGATCAATATATCCAATATGTATGACAATTCCCTGCTGTTCGTAAGCGGCAGCCCCGAGGAAGCTGCCTTTATCACGAATGTCGTCAACAAGAATCTGATGGACGGTTCCGAATACAGGACTGAGTATCTTGATGTGTATAATCAGAAGATAGTCTCATACACCATCAGGGAAACCAGCCGCGACCTGAGCGACTACCTCTACCTGAGTATCGACAGGAGCCATGGAAACGTTTACACAGGCGAAAGCATAGATGTCGATTCGGAAAGGATCCCCACCGGCGAGCAGACAAACTCCAAATTCTATGCAGGAAAGCACTTCTCGATAGCCGTCAGCTACGATACGTCGAGGATAATGTACGTGGCCATCGGATTCACCACGGTCTTCGGAGAGGTCGACTATGCTCCTCTGCAGTCCGGAAGGCTGTATGAATTCGATATGGAATCCGCTGCCGAATATGAGCTCTACGCCGTCCTGAAGAACGGTGAGAACGACATGAGCCCTCTGGAGGTCGGCATTTACACATCCGGCCTATCTGAAGAGGATAACTACGGCACCGTGTTCGCAATAGTGGCCATCGCCTTCTGCGTCCTTGCGTTCGGAACCCTGTTCATGGCCGGAAGAAGACCCAAATGGAATGACAATACGGGTCTGCCGGACTTCGACGCATCGACTCCCGAGAGCCCCTCCGTCGATACTGATGTGCCCGAGGATGTGACTCCAGAGAGCACCGAGGACAAGTGACGGGTTCTCGCCCGTCCTGTCCAAACCTTTTACCTTCTTTTACTTCTGACTAACTAGCTAACTGTAGCATCCCGCCGTTATAAGCTCCGTATGGATAGTTGCTAACGTGGACCAGCAATCCATATCCGAAGAGGAGCTCGAATACGAGTGCCTCCGGATCCTCTGCGACACTGCGATAGCATACCGCAATCTCGCGGAGACGTCAGGGATGGGATTTCCGAGGATGACCGACACCATCGGTTACCTCGAGGAGCAGCTGTCCCGGATGTCGTCGGACTTCGGAGAATTCGAGATCGTGCTCTGACCGTCCCACGCCGGGCGACCGGCAAAGGGACCCAAACGCCTTACCCGGGGCGGGGCGAGAGTCCCGCCCCATCATTCTCCGTAAGGGGTGACTGTGACCTTCATCCCGAAGTCCATCCTCGCTTCCTTGACGTACTGCGACGGGATGGTGAGCCTTACGAGCGAAGAGCATCCCATGAAGACCTCGTATCCAATGAACGTCACGGAATCCGGGATCACTACGTCAGTGATACCTTTGCAGTCGGTGAAGGCATGGTCGTCGATGGCCTCTACACCCACGGGGATGGTGAGTGTGGCGAGCTCAGAACAATCCCAGAAAGCCTGGGAACCGATCCTCCTGAGGCTACCGGGAAGGTTCAGGGACCTCAGCGATATGCATCCCGAGAACGCCCCCTCGCCTACCTCCTTCAGCGTGTCCGGGAAGGACACATCCTCGAGGTTCTCGCAGTCGGAGAACGCCTGGTTGCCGATGGTCTCCAGGCCCTCGGGAAGAACGAGATGCTTCAGCGATTTACAGTAAGTGAACGCACCGGACCCGATCGAGACCGCCGACGCTGGAAGCTCGACGGTCTCCAGAGTGCCGCATTCCCAGAATGTGCCAGCACCGACATGCGTGATGCCTTCCGATATCACGGCGTGCCTTATCTCCTTCCCCGCCCAGGGCTTGGGCTCCTTCTGCGAGAAGGCCACCTTGTAGTCCTTCATCCTGCCGGTTCCGGTGAACGTGATGGTGCGCGATGATTCGTCGTAGGTCCAGTCCATGATTATGGAAGGACGAACAACTATAAAAGTTAACGGCGTTAACATAACTTCAGAGGACCACGTCGATCTCTCTGAAGAGTTCGCCCATGGGAACGGTCTCCATCGGCATATCCGCCTGCCAGGAGTACAGGACCTTCAGGTCCCTGTCTATGAGGAAGAATCCCCTGTTGGGATACCCGAGTATCTTGTCGCTCTTGGCCTTCTTCACGATGCACCCGAACGCCTTGCTGACAGCCTTGTCGGGATCGGAGATTATCTGGTATCTGGATGCTGTGTGCCTCATCCAGTCCCTGTGGTTCTCCACGGAGTCGTGGTTCACGTGATACAGCGTGATTCCCCTCCGGGCGAACTCGTCGTAGCGCTCGTTCAGCGTCTCCATGTACTCGGTGCAGGTCTTTCCGAAATTCACCACGTAGAAGTAGAGCAGCACCGGACCGCCCTTCACGCGATCCGACAGCGTGAAGGTACCGTCGGTGCACTGGAGGGTGAAGTCCTCTACCCTGTCGCCCGCATGAGGCATCTCGGCCATGGGCGGAGAATCGTTTGTGTTGATTTTATACTTTATTGTTTGATATTATCCTCAAACAAAGTTACTGTTCTTCATTGCACCTTCAGGAACCTCTTCGCCCTTGCCGACAGTTCGATGAGCTCCTCCTTCGACATCTCCGGCAGCCTCTCCAGATCCAGCAGGAACTTGATGGCCGACTCCTTCGCCTCGGTTTTGATCACCTCCACGAAGTATCCCGCGATGATACCGGTGAAGATCGCCACCATGACCATCGAGTAGATCGAGAAGAATACCGTCAGTATCCTGGCGAACCAGTTGTTCACGATCAGGTCGCCGTATCCGATGGTGGTACCGGTCTGGAAGGTAAACCATAATGCGTCGGAGAGACCCTTGACATCCGGATCCAGAAGCCACACCACGAACGACACTATGCCGTATACCACCAAATACAGCAGCATCATGAGGTCGAAGTGGACCAGCTTATAGCTCCTGTGAATCGCGACCAACTGCAGATACACTGTCTTCAAAATGTCTTTGCCCATGATTGGGTATCGTCGTAGTTTTTAAGTTAACCGTTGACAGTCACCAATCGTTGGAACCCGACGGGTCGAGGTCGTCCTCGATACCGCCTACAGGGGGTTTCTTCTCCGGAGACTTCTCCTCCTTCGCTTCGGGAACGGGTTCGGCAGGTACTGCTGGCACATCTTCCGTTACGGGTGCTGCGGGTGATTCCTCGACGGGTGCGGGCTCTTCCTTCACAGGTTCGGTGACCTCCGCGGGTGCAGCGGCGGGTCCCTCCTTCACGGGCTCAGGCTCTGCGGGCACCGCCTCATAGATGGATCCCGAGACCTTCTCTTCGGGTTCGGGAGTCGCGACGACGGGACTCTCAGCGGGCCCGGGCCTCGATGCCTGCGTCGGCTGTCCGCCCTTCCTGTTCTTCATGATGAAGAACGCCGCGGCTCCGCCTGCGGCTGCGAGCACGACGAGTGTGATGATCACTATAGCCCACACGGGGAACTTGCCTCCTCCAGAGGATCCGTCGGTCCCGATGGAATACAGGGACATGTGGTCGGTTGTGAACGTGACCTTACCGTCGGCGTAGGTGCAGTCGTAGGTCTCCGACACCTTCCCGTCCTTGATGAAATGGACCTTGAGGTCTCCGGCACTCTTACCGTCCGGAAGGATGTACGGGAGCACGACGGTCGCCTTTCCGCCGCCGAAGACGGTGTTGTCTCCGAATGATAAGTCGTAGACGGGGTCGCTTCCGACGAGGTCCTTCGTCTTCTCGTCGAGAGATGCGTGGTCCACGGCGGTAACGGACATCGTACCGGCTTTGGTGATAGCTTTGGTTGCCGTGTTGTCGAATGATACCGAGGCGCCATCCTTCAATCCGAACTTCAAAGTGACCGTGGGATCTGAAATCGCCTTGTAGGAGATGTAAGCTACGTCCGAAGCATGCACCTCGATGGATGCCGAATCCGCAGACATGCTGTATGTGCCGCCTTCCTGTTTCAAGGAACCGTCTATCAGCACATGATCGTTTCCAGCTCTGTAGAAGTCCTTGCCTTTGAGATTCGCGACCACCGTCTTGTCGATCGGTGACATGTTGAGGTCGCAGAAATTGACATTATTGAATGCATAGGTGCCCAATGCCGACAAGGCGCTGCTTATGTGCAAGTCTCCCAGACCATAGCATCCATAGAATGCGTACAATTTGATCTCTGTGACCGTGTCGGGCATTCTGATGTTGGCCAATGACGATTCACGGAATGCACCCAAATCTATTACGGTCGTGGAAGGGGAAAGATTAACGGTGACGAGCCCTAAGCAATCCTTGAAGCAATTGGCGGGAACAGTGGTGATTCCGGATGGCAGAGTCATCTCCGTGATTCCAGACGCCTCGAATGCGCTTTCTCCAAGGGAAGTCAGTCCGCTTGGCAGTGTCAGCGTACTAAGACTCGAACACCCATAGAAGGCGGATGAACCGATGGTCGTCACGCTGGAAGGCAGCTGTAACGTCGAAAGACTGGAATTATTGCGGAAACAGTTAGCCCCAATACTGGTGATATAGTCCCCGCTTGTCATGTATTCCACCGTCTGGAGGTTGGTAAGATCGGCAAAGAGATAACTTCCCAAACTGGTGATTCCTCCTGCGATTATGATCCCCCTAATGTCCTCCCTGTCGTCATACCAGGGTGCATGTGTAGTGCTTGAATAATCAGTCGTGTCCCCTGTTCCAGTCAGCCTAAGGCTGTCGCCAACTATTTGCCAGGATACAGTCGTTCCGCACTTCTGTTCTGCTGCATTCGAATCATCGGAACCGTTCACTATGGCCAGACACGAGAATGCCATCACCATGGCGACGAACACGGCCGTCAGGCGCGTGATCCCTTTCACATTCTTCACGTTCGACTGCTCATGGGTTCCATGCGTTGACGGTCCCTGTCCGCTCATGGGTTCTGTTATCCCCTTGGATTATATTATACGTTAACGCAAAGAACACGTCCATCCGTTCATGAACAAAGAACATTTAACATCGGTAACCCCATCCCGCCCCCATGTTCGAATTCAGCAACCTTTGCAGGACCGTAGAGCTCATGGGGCCCCAGAAGAGGGCCGAGATCATCGCGGAGAAATCCCCCGGGATCATCCAGGCGCTCTCCGCCATCACCGAATCCGGAAGGGACGGTGCGGCGATCTACCTCAACTTCATCCTCTGCGCCATCGCCGCCGACGGGAAACTGGACGAGAGCGAATACCAGATGATCAGACCCATGCTGGAGAAGGCCGCCGGGCGCGAGCTCACCTTCGAGGAGGCTCAGCAGATCTTCAGGGACGCGGGACTCGACAGGCCCGCCGAGTACAAGAGGGCGATGGACCTCATGGTGGACGTCGTCGGCACGCTCTCCATGGACCTGAAGAAGGACATCGTCATCGTCTGCCTGATGGTCTGCGCCGTCGACAACCGCATCTCCCGCAAGGAAAGGAAATGGATCAAGCATCTGATCAGGTGAACCGATGGAATTCGACACGGACACCGTGATGAACAGGATCCGCGACCTGGATCCCGCAATACTGGAGGATGCCATACGCACCATGTCCCTGGAGTTCGGGAGAGAGAAGGTGGCAGGCCATATAGCCAGATCGATGGACAGGAACATCGTCATCGACGGTCCCGGGATCGAGAGGTACGTGTCCGAACGCCTCAACGGAGTATCCGAGGACGACATCAGGGGATTGGCCTCCGACTATCGGATGGACACCCCCGAGGGGATGAAGGAGATCGCATCACAACTGATCACCGAGGATATCGTCGACAGCTTCGCCGATGTACTCGTCGACCTGGTGAGCATCGGAAGGGACTCCGACGTGAAGGTGTGCATCGAATCCATCGTCAAGGCGGTGAGGGGGACGGAATGCCCTCTCACGGGATATGCGGGCGATTACGTATCCACGTACACCGACTATCTGCTGAAATGCCTGGAGGAAAGGGATCCGCTGAAGGCCTTCATCCAAGAGGAGCCTGCAGACTGAAGTACACCTCGGCGTACCTCTCTATCTCCCTGTCCCTGGCCTCCTGCAGGGCCTCGGGCGACAGCTTCCCTCCGTCGTGGACGGACATGGACAGCTCGAATGCCCTCTCCAGATGCATCATGTAGGGTTCGGTGCACCTCTTCGACCAGGCTGCCACGATGCGGTTCACCTCCTCGAAGCTGCGGGTGCTCACCTCTATGAAGATGGAATCGCGGATCTTGGTGAATATGCTCACTATCTCCCCGACGATCCTGATGGTGCGGAGGCTCTCCTCCTTGTCGTTTATCTTCTCCAGCATCGGGATGGACTTCAGGATGATCTCCGACCCCATCCCGAGGATGATGTCCGACGCGTACATGTGCGTCCTGATCTCCACGTTCATGTCGAAGTACTTCCTCACCAGCATCTCCGCGGTGTCCAGCAGATCCACCAGATATCTCACGTGGTTCACGTCGTCTAGGTGCTTGTTAAGACGCTTTATCATCGATATGAGGAGGTCCGTATCCTCGCTCCTCTTCTCCGGGAAGTTGGTGAAAATCACATATGCCAGATCGTCGATGTTGTCAATATGGAGATCCTCTAGCGACCTCCAAAGGGAGCGCGCTATCGCATCCTCCAGAAGGTTGGCCGCTGTCCTGAAGGATTCGTCGAAGTCCTCGGACCCCATGAGGTCGAAGGCATCCACCCATTCGTCTATGGCCTCCTCCGTCCGGTCCTCGGATATCAGGGCCTTCCCAAGCACGAAATGGCCGTACCAGTAATCGGGATCGCGGTCGACGAAATCCTCCAGCGACGGCAACGCACCCTCGCCCGATCCGTAGATCCGATCCAACGCTTCGCGCAGCTCCTCCATCGGTTTATTATCACCTATCGACATAATGAACATAGCGACGAGAGGGACGCCATGGACAGGGATGCCGCACTGGAAAAGATACGCAAATGCCTGGCCCTGTCATCCTCCCCCAACGAGAACGAGGCAAGGACCGCATTGCTGATGGCCAGAAGGCTGATGGCGGAATACAAGATCGGATCCGGGGAGGAGATAGACGAGGGACAGGTGCCGGAGCAGAGGTGCTCCTCCATCACGTACACCACCATCAGGGACAACTGGGTGATAGACCTCCTGAATCTCGTCGGACCCAGGTACTGCTGCCGTCCGTTCTCGACGAGGGAATACGGGAAGAAGACCCGCACGGCATCGTTCGCCGGGTTCCCCCAGGACCTGGACGTCTGCATACCCGCATTCGAGCTCGCCGTCACCACGATAAGGTCGAACATAATCCGCTCGAAGCTGGACAAGGATGAGGCCGACAGCTATGCCAGGGGGTTCATCAAGGGTCTGGAGGCCGAATACAGGAGACAGGACGCCGAGACCATGGCGGACGAATGCCGCGAGACGGCGTTGGTGACCGTCATGGACGTCCCCGAGGAGGTGGACCGCTACGCCAACGAGAGGTTCCGCACCGAGCGCGTCAACGTCAGAGCGTACAGGATGAACAGCGGCGCATACGACTCCGGATTCAGCGACGGCAGGAACCATCTCAGCCGCAAGGTCAGGGGACAGCCCGTCAGACAGCTTAAGTGATCATATGCTGGCACATACGTTCGATTCGCCCGCAGGAAGGATGACGGCCGTGGAATCCGGCGGCCTGCTGATACACATCGCGTTCGACGGTATTGGCGGAATACCGCAGGGGACGTCCGACCTTCTGGAGGAGACGGAGAGGCAGATCTGCGAATACCTATCGAGGGGAAGAAGGGACTTCGACCTGCCGATCGGTTTCAAAGGTACCCCGTTCGCCGTGGACGTCATGGAGGCCATGCGCCGCATACCCTACGGGACAGTGGTCACCTATTCCGAACTTGCGGAGATGTCGGGTCATCCCGGCGCACAGAGGGCGGTGGGCAACGCCTGCGCCAGGAACCCGCTTCCGATAGTCGTGCCCTGCCACAGGGTCGTTCCCTCTGGGAAAGGGATAGGCAATTACAGCGGACCGCCCGGCATGAAGAGGATCCTGCTCAGGATCGAAGGGTACCTTCCAGAAGTCCCCTGACCTCTGCTGCGGATGCGATTATGTGGATGCGGTCGCTCATGGACGACCACAGCTCCGTCGAACCCTTCCCGGTCATGACGCCGGCGTACTCGACTCCCGCAGCATCAGCGGACTCGAAGTCGGTGGGGCTGTCGCCCACGTACAGGAGTTCATCCAATCCGACGTCCAACGCCTCCGCCAGATGCACCATGGCCTTTGGGGAGGGTTTAGCATCGCTGTATCCGAAGTCGTCCCTCCCGTGGATGACGTCGAAGAACCCGAGCATCCCGTACTCCCCCAGGACGTCGACGGCGTATGAATGCCCTCCCCTGGTGACGACCCCGAGCCTGTAACCGCTGTCCTTCAGCCATTCGAGGGTGTCCATGATCCCGGAGTAAACGTTGGAACCGGCCATGCCCAGCCTCTCGACCTCAAGGCACCTGTCGTCCAGCAGCTTATCGAACCTGGGGATCTCGGCCTTCCTGCCGTGATGCACCATCCAGTCGTAGAAGGGCTGTCTGGAGGTGATGTTCCTGTCCGCCCAGATCTCGTCTACGGGGAAGCCCAGCGGCTCCAGGACGAAACGGTTGACGTCGTTCAGGTCAACGTAGTTGACGTGCGTGTTGACCAACGTACCGTCCAAATCGAATCCGACCGCCTTGATTGCCATATGCTTCCCTCGACGGGTGGATGCGTTCAACACTCATAAACGCATGGGGATGTCCTTCCCCTCGTAGGCGGCCTTCATCGCCCTTAGGGAGTTGGAAATCATGTCGCAAAGCGCGGTCTCGTAGTAGTATCCCATATGGTGCATGAAGATGACGTTGGGCATCGCGCGGAGCCTGCCGATGAAATGGCCGCTCAGATCCCTGTCCGAGCAGTCGTTGTAGTAGAGGCCTATCTCGTTCTCCACGACGTCTATCGCCGCGCCCCCGAGCTTCCCCTCTTCCAATGCGGATATGAGGGCCTCTGTGTCCACGAGCGGACCGCGGGCGGTGTTTACGAGGATCGCCCCGTCCTTCATGGACGCTATCGCATCAGCGTCGATTATGTGATGTGTGTCGGCGTTGTGCTCGAGATGGAGGGATACCACATCGCATTGTGCCAGCAGTTCCTCCATGGAAACATTCTCTGCATATCTGTCCGCCTCGGGGGAGGGGGACCTGTTGCAGTAGAGCAGCCTTCCCCCGAATCCCGAGAGGTCCCTCAGCACCGCCTTGCCTATGTTGCCCGCGCCGATGATCCCGATTGTGCTCTTACCTGCTTCTTTGCCCAGAAGCCCCTTGAGGGTGAAGTCGTTGCGCATGTCCCTCGAATGCATCTCGCCGTACTTCCTCAGGGACATGAGGATCATCATCACGGCGTATTCCGCCACCCCGGAGGGATCGTAGGTGACGTGCGCCACCGGGAGACCGATCTCGTGGGCGTAGGGGACGTCTATGTGGTCGTACCCTATGGTCCTCGTGCACAGCAGCCTTATCCCCATGGACCTGAACCTGTCGAGCAGTTCCCGGGGTATCCTGCACGGAAGCACCGATATGAAATCGAAGCCCTCCGCAAGATCGGAGTTGTCCATCGCGGGGGCATCCTCGGTGCAGGCGAACTCCATCCCCATCTCCTCCGCGTACCTGCGGAAGATCGGAGCCTCGTCGTACTCGTGGCAGCTGTATGCGAACACCTTCATTGGGGATCCCTCTCGAATCTGACCTTGAGCCTGTTGGCGACGAATGCTATGGCGAGCATCACACATATCCCGAACATGAACGGTCTGAACACGTACTCGAGACCGAAGAAACCGCTGTACGCGCAGGCCAGGGCGGTCGCCCCTCCCGGAGGGTGCGTGGTGTCCGTCAGCAGCATCACAACTATCGCTGCGGTCACCGCTATACCGACGGCCAGCCAGAGCAGGTCGTGGTAGATCCCCAGCTCGTTGAAAGTCCATGCCACCGCCACCCCTATCAGTGCCGAGAACAGATGTCCGAAGAAGACGTTCTTCGGTCTGGAGAAGGGCGCCTTCGGGGCGCCGTAGATGAGGACCGCGGTCGCACCGAAGGATGTGATGACGTAGATGTTGTCCAGCGTCTGGTCCATGTAGGACAGCAGGCCTATCGATATGAAGATCGACGCGGCGGTGATCGCCAATACCGGCCAGTTCACCTTCTCCTTCGGTTTGAACGGGAAATCCATGCCGGACACCAAGCGGTCCCGTTATAAATATGGTCCCGACGGGTTCAGGCCCTGCTGGTCTCCTCGCGGATGAGCTGCCCCATGGTCTTCCCGGCATTCTCTCCGATGGACGGGTCGGACTCCATTATGTCGTTGAGCAGCAGCCTGTATATCGGCCTGGTCCTGAGCAGTCCCGAGACTGCATAGGCGATCAGCACGCATATCGCCAGCGGCAGCAGGTGCACGAGCGAACCCGTCATCTCCGTGACGAGAAGCACCGCGGTGACGGGGGTCCTCAGCGAGGATGCTAGGGTCCCGGCCATGCACATAACGGCGCAGCAGCAGACGTACTCGTCGGGCATCCCGATGTCTGACATCGCCATCCCGACGGCGGAACCTCCCACGGCCCCTATGGCCATCAGCGGGAGGAATATTCCTCCGGGCACCCCGCTACCGAAGCTGGTGCAGCTGAACACCATCTTCACGGCGAGCAGGGTTATCATGAACAGCAGCGTCATCTCCGCCCTCTCGGCTATCTCAACCGCCCCCTCCCCGCCTCCGAGCGCCTCGGGAATGTACAGGCCGACGGGCAGCGCTATGAGCAGGGCGGCGGTGATCGCCACCCATCCCGGGACCCTCTTGAACAGCGATCTCACGTACATATAGGCGCGGTTCATGAACCATCCGAGCAGTCCCGCAGCGATGGCGCATGGTATGAGCCAGATGTAGATGTTTAGTTCTATGTCGGGGACCGGTACGAAGTACAGGACCGGCGTCATGCCGAATATGAGGCTCGCCACGATGTCCGCCACGACGGCGGATGCGAGACCCGCTATCAGCACGTACTCGGAGAAGCTGTGGTGTATCTCCTCGAGGGCGAAGACCATCGCCGAGATGGGGGCGCTGAAGGCCGCGGACAGTCCCGCCGCCGCCCCGCTCGTGAGGAGGATCCTCTCCTCTAGGTCGTCCTCGGAGACCTTCTTCGCTATCGGGTCCGCGGCCGCGGCACCGATATGGACGGATGGTCCCTCCCTCCCCACAGACAGTCCGAAGATCGATCCGATCGCTCCGCCGATGAATCTCACGACGAGGATCGGTATCCCCGATATCCTGTGGCCCAACATGACGTTCCCCTTGACCTGTGGGATACCGCTGCCCGAGGCCGCGGGGACCCAGGTGACCATCCTGTAGATAACGTATCCGGCCAGCACCGCGCTGCCGATCCACAGCAGAATCCATACCGGGTTCTCGCGCATGTACTCGAAGATCTCGACGGCCGCGCCCCCGGTCTTCTCCAGCAGGAGCCTGTAGAGCGATACGATGAATCCGGATACCGCCCCGATCAAGATGCATTTCCAAAGGATCCTCCATCTGGGGCGCGGGTCGCGGGTATCCTCGTCGGTATAACGCTTCGGAGGTCTGTCCCCGGGCGTGTCGGCTGGTCCCGCGGAGGCGCTGTGCATAGTTTGCCATGGACGATGCACCGTTAAACCTTGCGCCCCGCGGAACGGTACGGAGTGCGGTCACGGACCGCGTGCGGAAAATGTGCGGCCGTGCGGATTCAGAGGTTGGCGAAGCGCTTAATGGCCAAAGAGAAGCTGTCCAGCGTGGCGTCGGCGTCGCCGTGCTCTATGCCGTCGCGGACGCAATGCCTGAGGTGCCCCTCGAGCACGACGAGACCGCAGCTGTGCAGGGCGGATTTGGCGGCGTTGATCTGCGCGATGACGTCCTCGCAGGGCTTGTCCTCATCGATCATGCGGTCTATGGCCTGCAGCTGTCCCATGACCTTCTTTATCCTGAGATGGAGGTTCTCCGTGTCCTTGCAGTGTGTCATCTTCGCCACTTCCAAGTTACAATACGGCGGGGTCGTATTTGATTATTGCCTTAAACCGTCGATATCCCCGTTTCTCATGCGGTTTATCGATATACCTGACGGGACGGTAATCGGCTTTTTATTGTCCTAATCTATACACGCCCGCATGAGCGATTTCGATATGCTTTGCAAACAGCTCGAGGAGATGGATCCCGAGACCTTCGTTCAGATCTTCAACCAGAAATCCGTCAACGTAATCAGCGCCCTCGCCGACCTCACCGCGGACGGCAAGGACGGCGTCACTGCATACATGCAGTTCATCCTCGCATCCGTCGCGGCGGACGGCAAGCTGTCCGAGGAGGAGTACGTCCTCCTGAAGCCCATGTTCGACAGGGCGGCCAAGAAGGACACCACCTACGAGGAGGGCAAACAGCTCTTCCAGGAGATGGGACTCGACGACCCCGCAGCGTACAAGGACATCGTCGACACAATGGTGGACATCATCGGACTCGTGGACGAGGACCTCAAGGACGACATCGTCCTCCTCTGCCTGCTGGTCTGCGCCATCGACGGAGAAGTCTCCGACGAGGAGAAGGACTGGATCAGACAGCTGGTCGAGCCCCTCACCATCGAGGTTGACGCCATGGACGTCATCGACGAGTTCCTCACCAAGGCAGGGACCTTCGTCCTCGGAACCACCGACGGCGACCAGCCCAGGATGAGGGTCCTCGGACTCAAGATCCGTCTGGACGGCGGACTGTTCTTCGCAGTGGGCACCTTCAAGGACGTCTACAAGCAGCTCTGGGCCAACCCCAAGTGCGAGATCCTCGCATCCGCCGGGATGGACTTCCTCCGCTGGGACGGAAAGGCCGTCTTCGTCGAGGACCCCAGGCTCATGCCCATCGTGGCCAACATGATGCCCGACCTCGCCAAGATGTACGCCGAGATGGGATGGAAGCTCGGATTCTTCACCCTCCAGGGCGGAAGCGCCGAGATCGTCAACGTCTCCAACCAGAAGCAAAAGCTCTTCTGAAACCCGATACTGCCACATCTCTCCCGCACCCCTGCGGGGGAGGTGTGCTCCCTTCCTTTTGTAATACGCACGAGGCGGTCACGTTTCGCATCCAGCGGGCGCTTACTTTATTATAGGGCATCCCCGATTGCATTCCGATAACATGAGTGAAATCAGAGCAGCACTTGTCGGCGCATGCGGAAGGATGGGCACAATGATCGTCCGCCGCATAATGGCCACGGAAGGCATCACCGTCTCGGCGGCATTCGACCTCGTCAACGTCGGAAAGGACGTCGGAGAGGTTGCGGGCATCGGGAAGATCGACGTACCCGTATCGGACGCCAAGGACCTCGCGAAGGTTCTGAAGGAGACTAAGACCGAGGTACTCCTGGACTTCACCATCGCCGCAGCCACCGCGGTGAACGCACCCGTCGCAGCGGAAGCGGGCGTCAACCTCATCATCGGTACCACCGGACTCTCCGCCGAGCAGAAGACCAACATCACCGAAGCGATCATCAGGAACAAGGTCGCGGCGGTCATCTCGTCAAACTACTCCATAGGTGTCGGCGTGTTCTTCAAGCTCTGCAGGGAGGCCGCCAAGAACCTCGGTCCCGACTACGACGTCGAGATCATCGAGGCTCACCACAACCAGAAGAAGGACGCCCCCAGCGGTACCGCGATGACAGCGGCAGAGATCATCAGCAAGGAGCTCGGCGGCAAGGACTTCGTCTACGGACGCGAGGGACTCTGCCCCCGCGGCAAGGAAATCGGCATCCACGCCGTCAGGGGCGGAGACATCGTCGGTGACCACACCGTCATGTTCATCGGCAACTCCGAGAGGATCGAGATCAAGCACCAGGCCCACTCCAGAGAGGTGTTCGTGGGCGGTGCCGTCCTCGCCGCGAAGTGGGTCGTCTCCCAGAAGAAGGGCGTCGTGTACGCGATGTCCGACGTCCTCGAGTGACGGGTCCCGCGGGGACATGTCCCCGCTCCCCATCCTCAAACCCGTTACTACCATTCCCTAGTTTTCCTATCTTGTCGGTATATTATAAAAACCACGAACACGATTCTGTACACAGGTGGAAAGATGAAGCCTCTCAGCAACGTGGAAAGGCTCGAAGCCGTCGTGAACGGCGAACAGCCCGACAGGATTCCGGTCCATGACCTGGCCTGCATCACGATCTCGCAGGTCATGGGGTACGAGTGGAAGGACCTCAGGTTCGAACCGGAGAAATGCGCGAAGATCACCGACGAGTACAACAAGCTCTCGGGCAGCGATTTCTGCTTCGGGATGCTGGAGACCTCATCGATGTTCAAGGACCTCGGCGTGGAGACGTCCGCACCCGACAACAACTACGGGAACGTCATGGAGACATACTTCAAGACGCCCGAGGACGTGGACAGGCTGGAGATGTACGACCCGCTGGACCCCAAGGAATCCCAATGGGTCAGGAAGGGTATCATCGACAAGATCCTGGAGTACAGGAAGGTCAACTCAACCGGTGCGCTCACCAGCGGATGGAGCTGGGGAGCCGTCACCACGGCAGGTTTCCTGCTGGGTGTGGAGAACCTCATGATGTACACCATGACCGAGCCCGAGCTGGCCATGAAGGCCATACAGAAGGCCAAGAAGCTCGCCTACGGCGTCATGAAGGCCGGACAGGAGGGAGGGGAGTGCATCTGGCTTCCCGACCCGACGGCATCGGGTTCGCTGATGGACATTCACACCTTCAGGGACTTCGTCGCGGGACCGACATGCGAGATCGTCCACAAGTGGAAGAGGGAGTTCCACGTGCCAGTGATCTACCACGTGTGCGGGGACACCATCCCGATCATGCCCGCCATACCCTCGGTGGGAGTGGACATCCTCTCCGCAGACCACGCGATCGACCTCGCGTATGCAAGGGAGATCGTGGGACAGACCATATGCCTCATGGGCAACGTCGACCCGATCACCATCATGTGGAACGGGACCCCGGAGCAGATCAAGGAGGAATCCTACAAATGCATCAACGCCGCCGGAGCCGACGGAAGGTTCATACTGGCAGCGGGATGCGAGGTACCGAAGGACACCCCCATCCAGAACATACAGGCCCTCGTGATGGCCGCCAAATCCTACACGTTCTGAGGTTCAGAGGCAGCTCTTGGCCCAGGCCCGGAGCTCGTCCTCGTCCTCGTCGCCGGTGAGCACGCGCGCACCGGCGATCTCCCCTTTTCCCGCCGATTCCCTGAGGTCCTCCGCGGTGTTCCCGATCCCGCTGCCCCCACTGGTGGCGAACAGGATTATCTTCTTCTTGTAGAAGTTATGGGATTCGAGGAACGTCTTGATTATCGACGGAGCGGTGCCCCACCATATGGGGAATCCCACGAACACGACTTCGTGCTCCCCGACGTTGGCGAACTTCTTCGCGATGAGCGGCCTCGAATCGGGATCGTGCATCTCGACGTAGCACCTGCTGTTCCTGTCCCTCCAGTCGAGGTCCTTCTCGGAATAGGGTATCCTCGGCTCGATCTCGTACTCATCCGCATCCAGGGCGAAGGCCAGCTTCCTGGCCACCTTCCTGGTCTCCCCCGTGGCGCTGAAGAACGCCACCATGATGGTCTTCTCGGGTTCGAACGTGCGCAGGCTGACGTACTGCTTGGGACAATACATGCACCTCGTATCCCATGACTCGGATTTAACTGTGTCTGACGGACATCGTTATCTATCCATATCGCCATACGCGGGACATGAGCATTCTGGAATCCCTGCCCGCCGGGATGGCGGACGGACTGAGGAGATCGGCCGACATCGTCAGTAAGCACGACAGCGTACGCATCATCTCGCATTACGATTCGGACGGCATCTCGTCGGCGGCCATCGTCAGAGAGGCGCTGAGGAGACTCGGAAAGAGGACGGAGACGACCATCTTCCCCACGCTGTCGCTGGAGCAGATAGCGGTCGTCGGGACGATGGATGCGGAATGCGTCGTCATGACCGACCTCGGCACATCTTTTCTGGAGACGCTCGCCCGCAGGGATTGGGACATCGTCATCCTCGACCATCACAAACCCAAGGAGGAATCGGATGTGCCAGTCAGGTCCGGATTCGCCTTCGTCAACCCCCTCCTCTACGGCATCGACGGCTCCAAGAACGCCTGCGGTTCCGCCATGGCGTACCTGTTCGCGATAACCTTGGATCCATCCAACTCCGACCTCGTACCCCTCGCCATAGCGGGGATGTACGGCGACAAGCAGCACCTCGGCGGGTTCCAGTCCATCGACAGGCTGATCGTGGACGATGCGCTCGCGTCGGGAGCGGTGAGGAAGGTGGAAAACCTAGCGTATCCGTCGGGCATGACGTTCTATCAGGCCATGATGTCCTGTCCCGAACCATACTTCAAGGGGACCACGGGACAGGCGGACAAGGTCAACCGTTTCATCAAGAGCTGCGAGATCGGCATGGCTGCGACGCCGCTCACCGTGGACCGTCAGACCATAGACAGGTTCGCGGAGGAGCTGGCGGCGCGCATGCGCAGGAACGGGGTGACCGAAGCGATCATCAAGGAGACCTTCGGCGACAGGTACTACTCGGACAGATACCAGATGGACATCAGCGAACTGTCGTCCGTGTTGGACGGCTGCGGACGCAGCGGATCGTACGATAAGGCGTTCAACGCATGCGACACCCTGGACTTCACCGAGGCATCCATAGACGCGCAGGCGTACAGCGACAGGCTGATAGCCGCCATAGAGCCCGCCTTCGGATCGATGGTGGAGCTGAAGAACATCCAGTACTTCGTGATAAACGAACAGGGCATGGCCGGGAACATCGCCAGCGCCATAGTCCGCTATCTCGGGAACCCGGAGAAGCCCGTCATCGGTCTGACGGTCTCCGGCAAGGAGATAACCGACATCTCCTCCAGGGGAACGCCGTACCAGATAGGGAAGGGACTCAACCTCTCCGAGGCGATGCGCGAGGTGTGCGGGGACATGGGCGGTCAGGGCGGCGGACACGTCATCGCATCCGGCGGGATTATCCCCAGGGGTAGCGAGGATGCCTTCCTGAAGGCATTGGACGATTTCATCGGACATCAGTTCGCAAGATGATTGTGCCAGACATACGGGATCAAGGCCGTATGCCCATCCTTTCCCATATCTCCAGGGCGTATTCACCGGCCTTCTCCTGGTCCTCGAAATGATAGAAGATCAGGCCTCCGCTTCTGTAGAGGGTGACCTCTATGCCCTCGTACCTGAACTTCATCAGGGCATGTCCTCTGGAGAACGTATCGAAGCAATCGACGGAATCCAGATCGATGTCCAGATCCTCGTCCGGACGCACCATGACGGAGAATCCGCCGCAGAGCCTCAGGAATACGTTCTTCACACCTGTGTATCACAACGATGTTATACAATCTGTGCGATGTACGGCCATGGAGATAACACCGGACTGCGTACCGTGCCTGATGAGGAGGGTCCTTTTCCAGGCCAGACTGCTGGACAACGGATGCGAGACCGAAGCGGTAGGCGCTGCACTGAGGGCCTACGCCAAGGAGTACGCTCCCGGAAGGAACTCGGCCGAGGTCGCCACAGAGGTGCACAGGGCGGCATACGGAGTGATGAGGGCCGACCCCTATTACCAGATGAAGCTGGACTCAGACAGGATCGCCGGAGGCTATCTAGATAAGGTCACGGAATTCGTCGAGTCGTCCGACGACCCCTTCAGAGCGGCCGTGATGGTGGCGGTCATCGGGAACATCATGGACTTCGGCACCCCGCATGCCATCTCCGGTCCCGAGGAATTCGATTCCCGTTTCGCCGGCATGCTGGAGCAGGGCATCGGATCCGACGACACCGACAGGTTCAGGGAACTGCTCTCCAGGTCGAAGAGCATACTCTACTTCTTCGACAACTGCGGGGAATCCCAGTTCGACAAGCTCCTCATCCGCCAGATAAGGAGGATGGGCGTCCGCGTGGTCGGCGTCGTCAGGGGCGAGAGGATCCTCAACGACGTGACACTCGAGGATGCCAAGAGGATCGGTCTGGATATGGAATTGGACAGGATCGTCACCACGGGCGGATTCATGATCGGCGCCGTCCTCGCGAAGGCCGACGACGACCTGAAGGAGGAACTTGAAAAAGCGGACCTCATAGTCGCCAAGGGCATGGCCAATTACGAATCCCTCTCGGACCAGGATGCAGGCGTCCCGAAGGTCCACATACTGCGCACTAAATGCGGCGCGGTGGCACATTCCCTGGATGTGCCAGAGGACATAAACGTCGTAAGGGTCAGCGAGTGACCCTTTCCTCTCTCCACACCGCTTCGGAGATCAGCAGTCCCGCTATCGACTCCATGGTCTCCGTCCTGATGCCGTACTTCGCCGCGGCCTCGCGGTACCTGTCGCGCACCTTACGCTCCGCCTGCTCGTTGACAATCGGCAGCCCCTCGGCGATCTTGGTCCTCGCCACCTCCTCCGCCAGTTCCATACGGCGTTCGATGAGTTCAGCAATCTCCCCGTCGATCCTCTCGATGTCTGCCCTGAGCAGCCCAAGGTCCCTGGTCATGCACCCCCTATCACGGCAATATCTTTTAATGTGTTCTCACGATTGGCGGGAACATGGAATCCTCGGAACAGTGCAACAACGTGTACAACCTCATGCTGAAGAACTTCGCCGGAGCGGACGGCATCTACGTGGCGGACATGTCCAAGAACGACGTGTCCGCAAGGAGGCCGGACATGGCCTTCCGCGATGCGGCGCCCTGCGACGAGGTGGCGGAGTTCGAGAAGAGGTTCTCCGAGATCATCGAGAAACCGATGGACAGGATCCTTTCCAAGATCAACAGGATGTCCAAGTCCATCCTGCTCACCCGTACCGAGCTGGAGACCATCAAGAAGTACATCCTCCTGCAGATGAACAGGACGCCCTACAGCGACGCCGAGGCGGAGGACGACAAGGACCTGTGGAAGAGGGAGACGTCCGCCATCCTCGACATGGAATGGGACGACCTGATGAAATCGGATCTGGTCGACGTCCTCAAGGATTCCGCCGAGGTCAACAACTCGTTCCTGCTGTTCTTCAGGACCGACGAGGAGTTCGTCATCGGAGATTCGGGATGCGTGGCGGAATGCGTGCCCGGGACCCCCGAGGAAGGTTCGGACGAGGAACCGGAGGATTTCATCAACTACAACCTGTTCCCGCTGACATCCGAGATCGCCGTACTCCTGATATCGCTGCCTTGGAAGATGAGGTTCTCCTCCCCCGGTGCGGTCCAGGGCCTTCCCCTCACCTCGCCCATCCTCGAGAAGTACCGCTCCGTGCCCAAGATGAAGTACGTCAACGAGCGCAGGATCAGGTCCGAGGAGGACGTCTCCAAGTTCAAGCACCCCCAGGACAGGTTCACGTACATGATTCACAACGTGTCCAAGGACGACCTCCACTACCTCAACACCCTCACGATCAACGAGTCGGAGAGATTCATCGGATTCATGACGCCCGAGAAGGTGAAGCCCACCTTGGAGTCGTACGAGTCCATGAAGGGTTCGGTCGAACTGGCACATGACCTTTCCGGTATCCTCGGAAAGCTCTGATCCCCTTCGGTAACAAACCTCTTCCCTTCCATTTTCGTAAACATTTATCGATACGAGGAACGGCCTTTCGGTCTTCGTTTCATGAAATAAAGGATGTGAAGGCAGCCCTTGCGGGCTGCCGTTTGTGTTTACTTCAGTTCCGCGTACTCGCAGAATCCGATGACCACAACGGCGAAGACCGTAGCGATCGCCAGACCGAACGAGAACGTGAACATTCCGGCAACGGTCGCACCCACGATCGCAAGCAGCACGATCGCCATCAATCCCATTCCGACGGGATGGTTCTTGGTGGCGAGGTAGCCCATGTAGAGCAGGGATGCGACGATGGATGCGCCGAAGGCAACGGTCCACATGTCGTTCCTTGCGAAGGGCACTCCGCTGAAGTCCGCGAAGAGGGACACTATCATGAGCACCGCGGAAACGGCGAAGACAACACCTGCGCACTTCGCGTACACGTCCTTGTTGGTGCGTACCATGAGTCCGCCGAAGATCAGCAGGAGCACTCCGCCGAGACCGAATCCGACCCTCATGAGCAAATCGGTGTTGCCGCTGTAAGAGGTCAGGGCAACGATGTCAGCGAGGTCCGCGGGCATGTCGGAGAGGATCAGGGAGAACATGAGGCATATTCCCATGAGGGCCGCTGCCGCCAGTCCGGCTACCGCTGCGATGCCCCTTCCGATTCCTCCGGGCTGCTGCAGGAAGCCGGGTCCGACCCAGTTCCACTTTCCGAGGAGGTGCATCATGGCGGGGACGATGTAGGTCCTCACGACGAGCGCGTCCACGAGGATTGCGAAGCACAGGGCGAATCCCAT
>JAFPVN010000137.1 GCA_017395275.1 Candidatus Methanomethylophilaceae archaeon
GTAACGGTACTTAATAACATTATATAGAAAACAGGGACGGACCTGCGAGATACGGAACCGTTCCTTCATAATTCGAAAAGACGAGAATGCTTATGGTGCGGATGCCGGGATTCGAACCCGGGTTATAGCCTTGGGAAGGCCAAGTGATAACCACTACACTACATCCGCGTGCGCACCGATATCCTCCACCACCCTAATAAAACATGCGGGCGCGCGCACCATACATATTTAAGGGATACACCTATACACGACCGAAGGAAAGGTGTCTGAGTTCGAGTCTCAGGCAGGAGTTTCATTATCATGATAAGCAACTTCACCGACATCGGCGTCCCCGAGGACGTCGCAAAGGCCATGAACGACATGGGCTGGGAGACCCCCACGCCCATCCAGGAAGCCTCCATCAGGGAGGGAATCGAGGGCAGGGACATGTTCGCCCAGGCCCAGACCGGTACCGGTAAGACCGGTGCCTTCGGATCCATCATCCTCGGAAGGATCCCCGCGGGACAGAAGCTCCCCACCGCCATCATCCTCCTCCCCACCAGGGAGCTGGCCCTCCAGGCCTACGAGGAGATGACCAAGCTCGCCAAGTACACCGGGCACGTCTGCGTCCCAGTCTACGGCGGAAAGGGCCACAAGGCGGACATCGAGGTCCAGATCGAGGACATCAAGAAGGGATGCGACATCATCGCGGGTACCCCCGGAAGGGTCAGGGACCTCGTGACCAGACAGGCCCTCAACCTTTCGGACATCGACCTCCTCGTCCTCGACGAGGCGGACAGGATGCTGGACATGGGATTCATCGAGGACATCGACTTCATCCTCAAGCCCACCAAGAAGGACAAGCAGGTCCTGCTCTTCTCCGCCACCATGGCCGAGAACGTCAAGCAGCTCGCCTTCGACTACACCCGCGACGCCAAGGAGATCACCGTCTCCCAGGACGAGATCGTCCTTGACCTCACGAAACAGTACTACATCCCCGTCGGACGCAGGAACAAGACCTGGGCGCTGTGCCGTATCCTCGACATAGACAAGCCCAAGGCCATCATCTTCTGTCAGACCATCAAGATGGTCGACCTCCTCGAAGAGAGGCTGCTGAAGTACAAGTACAAGGTGGAGGCAATCCACGGGGACCTGCCCCAGCAGAAGAGGGAGAGGGTCATCAGGGATCTGAAAGAGGACAGGATCGACGTCCTCATCGCCACCGACGTCGCGGCGAGGGGTCTCGACATCGAGGACATCAGCTACGTGATCAACTACGACATGCCCGAGGATGTCGACACCTACATCCACAGGATCGGAAGGACCGGACGCGCAGGCAAGGAGGGTAAGGCCGTATCCTTCGTCACGTCCGAGGAGGAGCACCTCGTCACCGAGTTCCAGAGGAGGACCGACATGCTTATCGAGAAGCTGGAGGTCCCCGAGGAGGAAGGGATGAAGGACACCGTCAAAAAGGTCATCGACTACGACCAGATCTCCGACCCCTTCGGAATGGTCAGGTTCGAGATCAACCTCGGAAAGAACGACGGTTACGGCAAGGTCTCCCTCGCCGACTTCATCATCCGCAACGGAAGGGTCAGGGACGCCGCCATCGGAAAGATCCAGATCGGAACCGATTCCTCCGTCGTAGAGGTCCACAGGGACTTCGCCAACAGGATGACCATGGACATGCCCAAGTGCAAGCACAAGGGCAAGCACATCCAGGTCAAGGTCATCCAGGAATGAACCTTCCGGCGGGGACACCCGCCGGCCAAGGCCCGGACGATACGCTTGAACCGGGCCTCGACATATTTTTTAACAACCTCCCGATGTCTGGCACATGGTCAGAGCAAGGATAGGTTACATGGGGATTCCGTTCTCCAACAGCGCAGCCGTCGCGAAGGAGTTCGCCGACAGGATGCACATCCCCGATCCGGAATACGTCCCGCTCATGACCGCCGAGGGCACCATGCGCGCCCTCTGCGACGGTTCGATCGACTACGGCGTGCTGGCGGTGGAGAACCGCATAGCCGGGAAGGTGGCGGAGACCGAGGACGCCCTGAAGCTGAGGGACGTGGAGTTCCTCGACTGGACGTGGCTTCCCATCCACCACTGCGTCTTCGTGAGGCACGAGGGGGATGAGATCAAAAGGATCGTGTCGCACATCCAGGCCCTGCTTCAGTCCACCCGTACGCTCACCAGGCTGTATCCCTTCGCCGTGTTCGCAGAATGCGAGGACACCGCCTACGCCGCGGAGATGCTCGCCAAAGGAGAACTTCCGGAGGGTTCCGCCGCATTGTGCCGCAGGGATGCGGGGGAGCATTACGGACTCTTCCTCGCGAACGAGAACGTCGAGGATCAGAAGGAGAATATGACGCGCTTCGCGTTCGTGAAGCTCAGAAACTGAACGAAAGGATCATTCCTTCCCTTCGTCCCCGGTCCCCTGCTCCGCCCTATCTTCTGCATCTGGCTCTTTTGCCGCAGCGGCCTCCGCCTCCAGTTTGGCGGCCCTGTCGACCTTCCTGAACTTGAGGTACTGTATGAGCATCATCAGCATCAGCGCAACCAACAGCACGACCACGTGCAGGAGGCTGCTTATGCCGTTGGGCACGACTATGACAATGACGATGGTGATGCCGGCACCGATCAGCAGCGTGCTGAAGTACTCGTAGACCCTGGGCTCGCTGACGTACTGCCCGTTCCTCTTGAGGTGCTCCCTTCCGCTCTCTATGAAGTAGGCGATGATGCGCATGAACTTGGCGAATCTCCTGCAGGGTTCCAGCAGGACGATGATGTTCACGAACAGGATCACGATCCTCCAGAAGAACTCGTCCATCCCGTAGTTGTTGGTGAGCCATGCGCTGAGCGGGTCGTAGAGCAGGAAGAATGCAACCTCTATCAGGGCGATGAGCCCGAGGAGGAAGGCCGAGTTGGTCAGTCCCTTGGAGAAGTTCTCCTTGGACCTGTAAGATGCGACCGCAAGACCGTGGTACAGCAGATCCCTCTGCTTGGTCAGGAATCCGGTAACCCTGCCGATGGGGCGCGGACAATGGCCCACCACCGCCGTGTACGTGCGCTCGGAGGTCCTGACGAGAACTGAGAGCATCACCATGGACACGATGGCGGCACCGATCACGGACGAATAGAAGGACTGGTCGAACACGTGATAGTCCAGCGCCTGCTTCGAGATGATGAACGCGAACTCGCCCATGGTGCACATGGACATGGCGGAGATCCATCCGCTGCGGGAGTCCCCGTTGGCCACCCAGTATCCGATGTTCACCGCGACGAACATGCACAGCGCGAATATTCCGTAGAACAGCAGGATCGTGGGGATGTTATCGCCGAGGCTCTCGACGGATACCTCCATCCCCACGGATATGAAGAACATGGCCATGAAGAGCGTCTTCAGCGGTTCCACGAAATGCTCCACCACATGCTTCGGACGCGACATGCCCACCATCACTCCGGTGAGGAAGGCACCGATCGCGACCGAGAGACCGATTGTGTTGGCGAGGAGAGCGAAGACGAACAGCAGGCCCATGCACATGAGCGAGATGAGCTCGTCGTTGCTGCGCTCATAGACCCAGTCTATGATGCGCGGCACGATCTTCAGTCCCAATGTGAAGCACAGCACCATGAAGACCACAATACTTATGATCAGGACTATCAGGGCATCCGTGCTCATCTCCTCGCCCTTCATCATAGGCGTGAGCACCGAGATCATTATGACCTGGCTGATGTCCTCGATGACCATCACGAGGATCAGGATGTCCATCTTCCCCTGGTCGAGGACGTTGTTGGCCTTCAGAACGGCGAGGACGACAGCGGTGCTCGCTCCCGACAGGATGGCACCGAACGTGATGGACTGGACGGTGCTGTATCCCAGGGCGGAACCCGCTATGATGCCCGCGAACAGCATGGCCGGGATCTGTATGATAGCTATCGATACCGCGAACTTCCCCTGCGTCTTCAGCTTGGCCAGATCGATCTCCATACCGATGGCGAACATCAGCATGATCAAACCCAGGTTGGAGAATATGGACACGACGCCCTCGGTACCCTCCGGGAGGTCGATGTAGTTCGCGATGATTATGCCTGCGATGAGGAATCCTATGAGGGAAGGGAGCTTGATCTTACTCAGTAAGATGGATGTGAACGATGCCAGAACGATCAGCACCGCCATTATGGTGATGAGGGTCTCCTCTTCCATTTCCGACCTCTCGCCGGCCCGGCGATGCCGCGTAATCGTGTTGACAATATTTTAGTTATTTCATGGAAAAACCGTCCGCGCGGGCGGACGGAAGTACCGGGGGATGGCCCCCGGGGTTTCACTGCTCGATAAGTGCCAGTATGGTACCGATCTGAACGGTCTCCACGGCCTTACCGTCGAGCATGAGACGCTTCTCGGCCTCGAAGAACTCCGCACCGACGGAGACCTTCTCTCCGTCGACGGGGACCTCGACCGCACCGGACGCGAGCTGCTTCGCGACCTCTTCCAAAGGCATCGCCGCTACCGCGGACACTATGGCCTTGGCCTGTCCCTTGAAGGTCGGTCCGAGCTTGGCGTGCACCGGCTTGATGGCCACGACCTGCTCCTCGAGCTTGGCCTCGGGGACGATCCTGACCTCCCTGGCCTTGGTGGTCTCGACGATGTCGGTCTTGGACTGCTCCAGCGCCTTCGCGTCGGCCCCGACGAACTCGATCATCGCCAGTTCCCCGTTCAGGGGGACCTTGTTCTCGGACTTCCATGCGCGTATCGCTGCAAGGGCGTCCTTCAGGACCTCTCCGGCGGCCTCTGCGTCCTCGTCCACGAACATGGGCTCGGGCCAGGAGGTGAGGTGGATGCTCTTGCATCCGTCGATGGCCTTGAAGTGCTCCTGGTAGATGTCCTCGGTGATGTGGGGCTGGAAGGGCGCCAGCATCTTGATTGCTCCGAGGAACACGTTGTACAGGGTGTACTTCGCTGCGTCGTCGTTCCTGGCCTTGACCATCTCCACGTAGTTGTCCGCGAAGTCGTGCCATATGAACGATTCCACATCCCTCATGGCCTTGTCGAACTGGTAGACCTCGAAGCTGTCGGTGACGGCCTTGACGGTCTTGGAGAACTTGCTGATGATCCACCTGTCGGCGGTCCTCAGGGAGTCGCATGTCTTGGGGACGTCCTTGAAGTACCTTCCGACGAACTGTCCGATGTTGAACACCTTGATGGAGAGCTTCTTCCCCCTGATGACGTCCTTCTCCCTGAAGGCGTGGTCGATACCGAGGGAACATGTGGCGGCGTAGTACCTCAGCGCATCCGCACCGTAGTTCTCGATGATCGGGATGGGGTCGATGACATTACCGATCGATGAGTGCATCGGGGTCCCGTCGGGGGCCATGATGAACCCGTGGATCATGATGTCGTTCCAGGGCCTGCAGTGCTCGATCTGCTCCGACCTCAGGATGGTGTAGAACGCCCAGGTCCTGATGATGTCGTGGGACTGGGGCCTCATGGACATGGGGAAGAGCTTCTTGTGGAGCTCGGGGTCCCTCTCCCAGAAGGTGTTGTACAATGCGGAACCCGAGGAATCCATCCACGTGTCGAAGACGTCGGTGCATCCGACGAGCTTGCCGCCGCACTCGGGGCACTTGTCCACAGGGGGCGCATCCTCGGTTGGGTCGCAGTAGCACATCTCCTCCGTGGCACACACTGCGTGTCCGCACTTCTCGCACTCCCATACGGGGACGGGGGTTGCGAATATGCGCTGCCTGCTCAGGACCCAGTCCCATGCCAGGGAGTTGGTCCAGTCCTGGAGCCTGATCTTCATGAACTCGGGGTACCAGTTGATCTCGTCCGCCCTCTTCAGGATCTGTTCCTTGAGGGAGGTGGTCTTCAGGAACCACTGGGGGACCTGCAGGAACTCGACGGGGGAGTGGCACCTCCAGCATATGGAGACGTTCTGCGGGTTGTCCTCCTGCTTGATCAGGATGCCCTGTGCCTTCAGGTCCTCGATGGCTGCCTCACGTGCTTCCAATACGGTCATGCCAGCGTACTTACCTGCCAGTTCGGTCATCTTTCCGAACTCGTCTATTCCCTTCTCCATCTCAAGGTGGTACTTCATGACCCACTCGAGGTCGTCCTTGTCTCCGATGGTACAGATCATCACGTTGCCGGTACCATAGTCCATCTGGACCTTGGGGTCGGCGATGACCTTGACGTGCCTCCCGTACAGCGGGGTGATGAGCTCCTTGCCGATGAGGTGCTGCTTGCTCTTGTCGTCGGGGTGGACCGCGACGCACTTGCATGTGCAAAGCAGTTCGGGCCTGGTGGTGGCGACCTCCACGTACCCGTCCTCTCCGGCGATCATGAACTTGATGTAGTTGAGCTTGTTGACGTTCTCCCTGTACTCCACCTCCGCGTCGGCGAGGGCGGTCATACAGCTGGGGCACCAGTTGACCGGGAAGTTGGCCTTGTAGACCATGCCCTGCTTGAACAGCTTGGAGAACGCGATCTGCGTGGTCCTCCTGTAGTAGGGCGCGTCGGTCTGGTAGTAGATGCTGGGGTCCATGCTCTCCCCGAGCATCTCGTAGTGGTGCGTCATCTCGTCGATGAACCCGTTGGCGTACTCGGAGCAGAGTCTCCTGTACTCCTTCCTGGGGGTGTCGAGCTTGTTGATGCCGTGCTTCTTCTCCACCTTGACCTCGATCGGGGTACCGTTGACGTCGAAGCAGAGGGGGAAGAAGACGTTGTATCCCCTCATCCTCCTGTAACGGGCGGCGAAGTCGATGAGCGAGTATCCGGTGGCGTGTCCTAGATGGAGCGAACCGGATGTGTATCTGGGCGGATTGTCAATGCTGTAGACCTCCTTGTCGGACTTGGGGTCGAAGCGGTAGATCGCCTCCTCCCTCCACATGGTCTGCCAGCGTTTCTCGATGGAAGCACAGTCGTATTGCGACATGGCCTCCCCTATCTGTAAAGGATAAAAATAACTTTGCCTGGGCGCATGCGCGCGCTCAGGCGCGGATCAAGGGTTTCGGGTGCCCGCATCCCGTCGGAAAACGGGATGCTGGCACTTTTGGATCATCTCTTCCTTCTGCGGTAGGTGTCCTTCTCGTCCTTGCGGTCCATGACCGCGTCGGAGACCTTCCTCATGAGGTCCTTGGTCACTTTGATGATGTCCCACTCGATGGCCTTGGCGGTGAACACCTCGCTGTCGACGGCGAGCCTCGCGCTGACGCTGTATTTCTGCCTGTCCCCGCTCTCCTTGTACTTGGCGTAGTGCACGGTGAGCGAGCTGGGGCTGCCGACCTTGGCGACCTTGGCGACCTCGTTCTCGATGATCTTGTAGATCTCGTCGGTGAACTCCTTGTCGTCCTCCGACAGTCCGCTGAGCTGGATGAAGAGCGTGTCGCGCTCCTTACATGCGGATACCACTTCGAGTATGTCGTACTGGGTGACGACTCCCACCGCCTTCCCAGACTCGAGGACCGGAACGGTGGATATGCCGTACTGGACCATCAGGTCCGCAGCGGACTCGAGGTCGCTGTCCCAGCTCACCGTGTATGCCACGTCGGTGCATACCGAGGACACCTCGATCTTAACGTCGGTGAAGTCGGCAAGGCTGCGCTCCCCTCCCTTCCAGTTGTGCTCGATGATCTCGCTCATTCCCAGCACTCCCTCGATCTCGCCGTCTCCCGACACGACGGGCACGGTACGGATGTCCAGCGCCCTCATGAGGTTGAGCGCGGTGTCGAGGGTGTCCGTGGACTTCACGGTTTCGACGGGGTTGGTCATGATCTCCCAGACCTTGATCTCGTTGATCGTCTTGAGCCTGGATACGATGTCCACGATGGACCCTCTCGACACGACTCCCACGATCTTTCTCTTGGCGTTCCCTGCGAGTACCGGGAGCTGCCTGCTGTTAGATTGGACCATCTTCTCTGCGACGGTCATCATAGTGTCCTCCGTTGTCAGGGAGGGCACCCCGGATACGAGTCCCTTGATCTTGGACTCGCCTGTAACGCCCTTGTTCTTGAGGAGCGTTCCGTAGCTCATCATTCCGATGTATCCGCCGTCCTCTACGACGGGGATGTCCTGGAATCCGCTCTTCTTCATGGCGGCCAATGCGTCCTTGACGCGATCTTCCGGCGAAAGCACCGGGTATTCAGTGTTCAGTACGTCGGAAACCTTGAAACCCTCGATTTGAGAACGGAGGATTTCGAGTTTCTTATGATCCTGCAGATCATTGATTCCCAAGTTTAACACCTCGTATGGTATATCGGGGACAGACAATATAAACCCCTACCATTCGGTAGGAAAAAAGGAGCGCCGGACGGCCAGATTCCCGGAAACGCATATATCAGCATTACGAAAAACGTAGCAGAAAGGGGGTGTCCGCCCCCTTTCTTGAAAATGATTAAATAGTTTCAGAATTCCGCGCCGGCCATCAGCGAGCGGATGACCTGCTCGGCGTCCTCGATCCTGATGCGCTTCTGGGCCTTGGAGTCGCGGTCCCTGATGGTGACCGTTCCCTTGGTCTCCCCTTCCAGCGCCTCGTAGTCGACGGTTATGCAGTACGGGGTCCCGACCTCGTCCATACGTGCGTACCTCTTACCGATGGTACCCGCGCCGTCGTACAGGGAGTTGAGGCCGCTCATCTGGAGCTTCTCGTAGATCTCCCTCGCAAGATCGTCAAGGCCGTCCTTCTCCATCAGGGGGAACACCCCGACCTTGATGGGCGCGACCTCGGGCTTGATGTGGAGTACCGTGTACCCTTCCTTCTCGTCGCGGTCGTAGGCGTGCTCCAGCACAGAGTAGAATATCCTGTCGAGTCCGCAGGAGGGCTCGATGACGTGGGGGACCACTCTCTTTCCTGCCACCTTCTCCTTCACGCGGACGACCTCGAAGAGCTCCGACTCGAGCTCCATAGCCTCTCCGTCGACGGTTATGGTCAGCTTGCCGTCCTTTATGTCGGCGGGCGTCTTGGATTCGATGGCGGAAGCGATGTCCTTGGCCTTGGCCTTGAACCTGGGTCCCAGGAGCTTGTGGTTGGCCTTGACCTTGTCGACCTCCTCCTCAACGGGCTCGTCGAACTTCTTGAAGTGTGTGAGCTCCGTTCCGGAGAACTGGGCGTGCCTGGACAGGTCCCAGCATCCGCGGTCCGCGATACCGGTGATCTCCATCCATCCGTAGGAGAGGAGGACCTCAGCATCCCAGCAGTCGGCGGCGTAGTGAGCCATCTCGTCCTTGAGGTGCTGCCTGAACCTGAGCCTGGCGGGGTCGATACCGAGCCTGATGAGGAACTGCTTGGTGGTGTTCACGAAATATGCCAGCACGCGGTTTGCGATGATGCCCTTGTCCACCGCTTCCTTTATGGTCATGGTGACGGGCTCGCAGGTGGTATTGGGGATCAGGGTGATGGTCTCGTTCTCGATCTTCGGGAATCTGGGCCAGTCCTTGTCCTCGGGGTCGACGAAGAGCTCGACCTCCATCATGTTGAACTCCCTCATGCGGATCATTCCCTGGCGGGGAGCGATCTCGTTCCTGTATCCGCGTCCGGTCTGTATGACGCCGAGGGGGAGCTTCTCCCTGTTGTACCTGTAGAGGTTGTTGAAGTTGACGAAGATACCCTGTGCGGTCTCGGGCCTGAGGTATCCGATCCTGGCGGAGCCGGGTCCGATGTTGGTCTTGAACATCAGGTTGAACTCCTCCACTTTCCCGAGGTCCCCTCCGCACTCGGGGCACTTGACGTTGTGGTCCACGAATGCCTTGTCCAGCTCCTCGGGGGAGAGGACGTCGGGGTTGTCGTAGAACTCCTTCACCAGGTGGTCGGCCCTGAAGGGCGCCTGGCACTTGGTGCAGTAGGTGATGAGGTCGGCGAACTCGTCGACGTGGCCGGAGGCCTTGAAGACCTCCCTGGGGTTGACGGTCTCGGAGTCGATCTCGACGAATCCCTCCCTTCCCTTGTAGATCGCTCTCCAGACATCGGTGATGTTGTTCCTGAGGGCGCAGCCGAGAGGGCCGTAGTCGAACATTCCCGCCACTCCTCCGTAGATCTCGAAGGAGGGCCAGATGAAACCCCTTCTCTTGCACAGAC
>JAFPVN010000138.1 GCA_017395275.1 Candidatus Methanomethylophilaceae archaeon
ACCTGTTGATCTGCCATACGGCGGTGACGGACACGTCGTGCGACGGAACGGCGGTGGGTATCGCCGGATCCCATCCGACGAAACGGTATCCCGTACGTTGGGGGACTGCAGGAGGCGTCACGGACGAGCCGTATTCCAACTTCATCGGCGATACGGCGGAACCTCCCGCGGGATCGAAGGATATGGTGTACTGGTTGACGCTCCACCGGGCGGTGATGCGCAGATCCGATGCGGGCATGGTTTCCGGTATGGATTGGGACCATCCCGCGAACGTATGGCCGTCCCTGACTGGCTGCGGAGGAGCGGCCACGAGGGAACCGTAGTCCTGCGTGATGTCCTGCACCGAGGAACCTCCCGCGGTGTCGAAGGATATGGTGTACCTGTTCACCGCCCATGCCGCGGTGAGGCTGAGATCGCCTGCGGGAATGGTATCGGGTATGAGTTGGGACCATCCCCTGAAGGTGTGTCCCTCGCGTACGGGGACCGCCACCTCCGGTACGGCGGAACCGTAATCCCCGGTGATCGGAAGGATGGCCGAACCTCCCGCAGTGTCGAATGATATGGTGTATCTGTTGATCCTCCACTGCGCGGTTATGTTCATGTCGGAAGCGGGCATCTCCGTCGGTATATCGGACGACCATCCCGTGAAGGTATATCCCGTCCTTATCGGGTCCGACGGCGGTAAGATGGCCGACCCGTAATCACGCCTGATGCTATCCACGGCGGAACCTCCCGCGGTGTCGAAGGATATCGTATACTGATTGACGGACCATGATGCCGTGAGCGTCAGATCCTCCCCAGGGAATGTATCCGGAATGGACTGGGACCACCCCGTGAAGGTATATCCCGTACGAACGGGGACAGATACGAAAGGTACTGCGGATCCGTAATCTCCCGTGCATGGGCGCATCTCCGATCCTCCGGCAGAGTCGAAGGTTATGGAGTATTGGTTTATCCTCCACTGTGCGGTTATAGTAATGTCCGAAGCTGGCATGGTTTGAGGTACTGGCACATTCCAACCCTCGAATGAATGCCCTGTCCTTGTGGGATCGTTCACGGGACGGACGGCCGAACCGTAGTCCGCCGTTATGGACCCCACGGACGTGCCTCCGCGTGTGTCGAATGTTATGGTATACTGGTTGATCCTCCACACTGCGGAGATGTCCGTGTCGAAGGCGGGCATCTTAGCCGGGATCTCCGAATCCCAACGCACGAACGTGTATCCCGTCTTCACGGGGGCCTGCGGCACCTCGATCTCTGAACCGTAATCGGCGGTGACCGATGGGATGGTGCTGTCGCCGGTGTTCAGGAAACGCACGGTGTATTGGTTGATGCTCCACTGTGCGGTTATGGTCATATCGGAGGCGGGCATCCTGTCAGGGATCTGCGACGACCACCTGACGAACGTGTATCCTGTACGGACGGGATCCGACGGCGGGAGGATGACCGAACCGTAATCCTGCTTGACGGCGGATACCTGCGAACCTCCGGCGGAGTCGAATACTATCGTGTACTGGTTGACGGACCATGATGCGGTGAGCGTCAGATCCTCGGCGGGGAAGGTAGCCGGAATGGACCGTGACCATCCGGTGAAGGTGTGCCCGGTACGAAGCGGAACGGGTACTTCGGGAACCGCTGAAGCGTAGTCTCCTCTGAGAGGGCCTATCTCCGACCCTCCGGCGGTATCGAATGCTATCGTGTATTGGTTGATGCTCCACTGCGCAGTTATGGTCATGTCCGAAGCGGGCATCTTAGCCGGGACCTGCGTTGACCATCCGGTGAAGGTGTATCCCGTCCTCGTCGGATCGGAGGGCGGAACGATATCTGAACCGTAATCCTGTACGATGCTCGCCACCGCCGAACCTCCGGCGGAATTGAAGGACATGGTGTATTGGTTGACGGACCACTTCGCAGTCAGAACGGTATCCGCCGCAGGCATGGTGGACGGTACCTGTGCTGACCATCCTGTGAAGGTGTATCCCGTGCGGACGGGATCGCCGGGGGCGGTCACCGACGAACCGTAGTCCGCTGTGATATCCTGTATGACACTGTCGCCGGTGTTCAGGAAGGATATGGTGTACCTGTTCACCGTCCAGCTAGCCGTGACCACGGTGTTCTCCGCGGGCATCCTCTCCGGTATCGCCGGGTTCCAACGGGAGAAGGTGTATCCCGTGCGGACGGGTATGCTGCCCATGCTCACCACAGTATCGTAATCCTGTATGATCGAAGCGATCTCGGAACCGCCTGCGGTATTGAACGATATGGTGTATTGGTTGATGCTCCACCTCGCGGTTATCGTGAGGTCGCGTGCAGGCATGTTCGACGGGATGTCGCTGTTCCAACCGACGAACCTGTATCCGGTGCGGACGGGGTCCGCAGGAGAACTGACGGGGCTGCCGTAGTTAGCGGTAATGCCGTCAATCTCCGTGCCTCCGACGGTATCGAACGTTATGGTGTACTGGTTGATCCTCCAGGTTGCTGTCAGAGTGAGGTCCTCCGCGGGCATCGTTTCGGGGAACGGTACGTTCCATCCTCTGAACGAGAAACCGGTGAGGAAGGGATCCGGCGGACATTCCAGTTCGGAACCGTAGGGAGCGGTTATCTGACTTACCGGGGAACCGCCTGCGGAGTTGAAGGTTATCGTGTAGGAGTTTATCGACCACGTAGCGGCGATCGTGACATCGCTGTCGGGAAGGGTGCCCGGGGGCACGGAGTCCCATCCCGTGAATGTATGGCCCGTACGGGATGGATCGTCTGGCACAACTATCTGCGACCCGTAATCCTGTGTGGATATGCCTATCGTTCCCCCGTATCCGTCGTGGAACGTCACCGTGTGTCTGTTGATCTGCCACACGGCATTGAATACGAGGTCCTCGTCGGGGAGCGTCCCCGGGATGTCCGCATCCCATCCTGTGAATGTGTAGCCCGTGCGGACAGGGTCATTCGGTACCGATATGGCAGAACCATAATCCTGTTCGACCG
>JAFPVN010000139.1 GCA_017395275.1 Candidatus Methanomethylophilaceae archaeon
GCTGTTCATCGACGACATCTATACGGATTCAAAAGACAATTTGGCGAAGACCCAGACGCGTCTCGCGAGCATAAAGGAAATCTGCGCAGGCGCGGGCAATGATATTATTGATTTGACCAGTAACAAGTTTGATTACACAGGCGGTTGGCTGTCCGTCCACGGCGGACTGGGGGACGACACGATTTGGGCGAACAAAGGCGACAACACGCTGTTCGGCGACGCGGGGGACGATCGGCTGGTGGGGGCCTCCGGCAACGACGTCATTGTTGGCGGCGTCGGAAACGACTCCATGCACGGCGGCGGGGGGGACGACATCTTCGCCTTCGGCGGCGACTGGGGCAACGACGACGTCGACAGGATGGAGGAGCTGGAGTTCCAGGCCAGGCTGCAGATGCTGGTCGGAAGGTGCAAGAGCCTCCCCAAGGACGAGGTCGAGAGACTGAAGAAGCTGTGATAACATGGCAACACTCATAACGAAATGGTTCGGCGTGTTCCTGTGCGAGGAGAACAGGATACTCGCGAAACGCCTGATGCCCAAGGACTCCGACGAGATCGCGGAGAAGCTCGCGGTCATGCAGAGGGGAGGCATCCTTCCGGAGGAGAGCGAGCTGGCACAGGGCCAGGTGAAGCTCACCGTGGGCGACAGGAGACAGTCCCAGCTGGGTAAACCCGTCCTCTTCGACTCCGGTTTCATCAAGCCCGAATCCTTCGGCTTCACGCAGGAGATCATGCACAACGCCATGGTCAAGCTGGGGAAGCTGAGGACCTCGGAGCCCATAGCGAGGGACAAGAGCGCCGTGCAGGCGGTCAGGTCCCTGGACGATCTCATCGAGACCGGAAACCTGATGAACGAGCGCCTCCACGAGTGGTACGGGATGCACTTCCCGGAGCTTGCGGACTACGCCCGCGACAGGAGGTACGCGGAGCTCATCGCCAGATTCGGCGACAGGAAGGGCATCATCGAGGATCTGGGCATCGAGATCGAGTCCATCGGTTCGGACATGGACGATGACGACATCAGGGCCATACAGGACCTGGCCGACCAGCTGTGCATGGTGTACGACAACAGGGACAGGACCGAGGAGTACATATCGCAGATAATCAGGGACGAATGCCCCAACATGTGCGCGCTGGTGGGCGGACCGCTCACCGCCAGGCTCATCTCGCTGGCCGGAGGGCTGGAGAGGCTGGCATCCCTGCCGTCGTCCACCGTCCAGCTCCTGGGGGCCGAGAAGGCAATGTTCAGGCATCTCAAGTCCGGGAAGAAGCCGCCAAAGCACGGGGTCATCTATCAGCACCCCGAGGTCCACCGCGCCCCCTATTGGCAGAGAGGCAATATAGCCAGAGTGCTCGCCTGCAAGATCTCCATAGCCGCGAGGGTCGACCAGTACGGAGGGGAACCCGTCGGGGAGAGCCTGCTCGAGGACTTCGGACGCAGGGTCGAGGACATCAAGCGCAGGTACCCCGAGCCGCCGAAGAAGCCGCAGAGGGACGGGAAGAAGGGTGCCCGCCGCGGCAAGAAGAAGGGCGGGGCGGACAAGTTCAAGAAGAGGGGCCAGTGAAAACCGGCATCCTCCACCGCAAAACTGGGCATAACTATTATTAATAAAATAGGGCCTAGGGGTCACCAACAAGATGCATGACGGTTGAGTGAATGACTGACCGAAAGGATTCTCGGTCTGACATCGAAAAACCATGCAACTAACTACAAAGGAGGCTAAACATGGCAGAGTGGGAGATGAAGGAGATCAGAGAATTGAAGGTCGGAAGGTACGTCAACATCGATGACGAGCCCTGCAAGATCCTGTCGATCTCTACCTCCAAACCCGGAAAGCACGGATCGGCAAAGGCGAACATCGATGCGGCAAGCATCTTCACCGGAGCGAAGAAATCGCTCGTAGGGCCTGTCAGCACGAAGGTCCAGGTCCCCCTGATTGACAAGAGGAAGGCACAGATCCTGTCCGTCCAGGGAGACGAAGTCCAGATTATGTACCTCGAGACTTACGAGAACATCACGATGGCGATCAACCCCGACCACGAGTGCTCTCTCGAGCCCGGCGCGGAGATCCTGTACATCGTCGCGATGGATCGTTACAAATTGATGTAAGGTGGGCGTAATGCCGAACGGGATCTCCTTCGCGGATGCCGAGGCATCGTACAACGATGCCGACGTCTGCATCTACGGGATCCCCTACGACCATACATCTTGTTTCAGAGCAGGCGCGCGCGAGGGCCCTTCGGCCATCCGCCGCTGCTCCTACACTTTTGAACAAACGCATTTCGAGCACGGGAGGCTTCCCGAACTCAAGGTCTTCGACTACGGGGACTGCAACGACTTCATCCTGCCCGAGGACATGATCGACGAGGTGAAATTCGTCATGGGCCCCGCGATAAGGGACCGCAAGTTCACCATAGCCATGGGCGGGGAGCACTCGGTCAA
>JAFPVN010000140.1 GCA_017395275.1 Candidatus Methanomethylophilaceae archaeon
CGGTGATGATGCCCAGCGTTCCCTCGCTCCCGCAGAGGAGACGTGCCAGCTGGTATCCGGAGGCGTCCTTGATGGTCCTTGTTCCCGCGCGGACGATCTCTCCGTCGGCCTTGACGAACGTGAGTCCCAGAACGAAGTCCCTGGTGGCGCCGTACTTGACCGCCCTCATACCGGAGGCGTTGGTGGCGACCATCCCTCCGATCTCGGCGGCCTCAGCGGAGCCGGGCGAGCAGGGGAAGAAGAAGCCGTATTTCGCGAGCTCTTCGTTCAGGGCGTTGTAGACGCATCCCGCCTGCACGTCCACCCACAGGTCGCCGACGGAGACGTTCAGGACCTTGTTCATCCTGGACATGTCCATGACGATGCCTCCCTTGATCGGGACGGCGGAACCGCACAGACCGGTACCCGCTCCGCGGGGGACGACGGGTATGAGTTCAGCATTGGCGATCTTCATGATCTCGGAGACCTGCTCGGTCGTCCTGGGCTGGACGACGAGGTCCGGCGTGTTATGGAATATCGACGCGTCGAATCCGTATGTGTAGAGCACAGCGACATCCGTCGAGTAGCCCTCCTTTCCTACAATCTTCTCGATTCTGCTGATTACGTTCTGGTCCACAGGGAACACCTACCCCAAAGATACGCACTGTTAATATAAAACTACGCAGGCGCACGCGCGGTCGGCGGGGGACGGCAGACCCCCAGGGAATGGATTCCGGGGATTCCGCAGGATAGCGGGAAGGAAAGATGGATTGGATGTCCATGCAGACCGCTGGATGCCCTCTGCCCGCATGCTGGCTGTCGTCCCTAATTCCTAGTAATATAGTGGAAATATTAAATACCGAACGCTTCGCTCTCGATAACGGTGCTAAAATGGTTACCGAAAGAGAGCTTTACAACGCCGCCATCAAGATGGAGGAAATCGAGAGACCTGTAGCGACATCGCTCACTCTTATCACGGGCGAGATGTTCGGAGCCACCGGGATCAGTCCCGTCGGACTGTTCGACAACCCGAAAGGTCTGGCACAGCTGGCGAAGTACGGACACGACACGTTCGGATTCGACTCCTGCGAGATATTCAACATCTGGTCGCACGTCGAATACCTGGGAGCGGAGGTCGACTACACCGCGGATCAGCCCTACGTGAAGAACCACCTCTACACGCTCAACGACGAGTTCGAGATGCCGGACATGGACAAGTACCTGGACTACCACAAGACCAAGACCTCCATCGCGGGGACCGTCGAACTCAGGAAACTCGCCGGACCCGACGGCGCCGTGAACTGCATCAACAGCTGGGGGCCCCTCACCTGCGCGGGCCACCTCGTCGGCGCCGAGGAGATCATGATCGGGATGGCGATGGATCCCGACAACGTCAAGAGGCTAACCAAGTTCATCTCCGACTTCAACTGCGAGGCATACAGGCTGGAGCTCGAGAACGGACAGGCGGAGGCGATCGACTCCCTCTCGATGGCCGAGCCCACGGCGACCGGTGACATGATCTCCCCCGAGATGTTCGAGGAGTTCGTGCAGCCCTACGTCAAGCAAGAACACGCTGTCATACGCAGCACCGGCATCACGTCCATGCTGCACATCTGCGGTAACACCACCATGAACCTCCCCGCGATGATCGCATGCGGTTCCAACGCCATCTCCGTCGAGCAGACCGTCGACCCCTACGAGATCGTCAAGATCGCCGACAACAGGGTGTGCATGTTCGGTAACGTCGGACCCATCCAGCCCCTGTGGCAGGGTACCCCCGAGGAGGTCAAGGTCGATGTCGAGAAATCCATCGACGCCGGATTCAGGATGATCGCGCCAGGATGCTCGTTCGTCCCCATGACCCCCGGAGCCAACCTCAAGGCGATGACCGCTGCGGTCAAAGCCTCCAAGAAGAGATTCGCCAAAGGCAAGAACAGCAGCGCCTGATCCAAACACATTCCGTCCCCGCGAGGGGGCGGTATCAAACATTTTTCCAGCTTATTCCGCGGATCCGCCCTCATACGGATTATATAGTCCCCATTCTTTCCTGTGAATCATGAAAGCGAAGGTAGTGCTCCTCGGCCCTCCGGGCTGCGGAAAGGGAACTCAGGCAGAGAAGATGGGCGACGACCTCGGTTACACCAAGCTGTCCACCGGAGATATGCTCCGCGAGGCAGTGAGGAACAGGACCGAGCTCGGACTCAAAGCCAAGACCTACATGGATGCGGGAGGACTCGTGCCCAACGACCTCATCATCGGACTCATGAAGGAGAAAATCGAGGGTCTCGACAGGATCATCCTCGACGGATTCCCCAGGACCATCGAGCAGGCCGATGCGCTCGCATCGCAGGTCGACATCGACATCGCGATCAACATCGACGTCGCCGACGACGAGCTCATCAAGAGATTGACCCAGAGGCGCTCCTGCCCCGACTGCAACGCAGTCTACCACCTCACCAACAAGCCCCCGGCGAAGGAGGGCATCTGCGACAAGTGCGGAGCCAAGCTCTACCAGAGGGACGACGACAAGGAGGAGACCGTCAGGAACAGACTGGAGGTCTACCGCAAGAACACCTTCCCCCTCATCGACTACTACGAGAAGAGGGGCAAGCTCGTCACCATCCCCGGCGTGGGCGACATCAACGAGATCTACGCCAAGGTCAAGAAGGCACTCCTCGAGTGAGAAACGACAGTGGGGGTCTCACCCCCACCCACACTTCCTTAACCGTAACCTTTTAAAACAAGTTCGGCATAATGCGAATTACTACAGCCCCGTAGTGTAGTGGTCAATCATTCGTGACTCTGGATCATGCGACCGCAGTTCGAATCTGCGCGGGGCTACTATCTATTTCTGCACACCTCTCCCTGGATCGTTCGATCGATGATTTCCATCCGTGATCGTTTCATCATCAAAAATACGAAATTCGTAGACCCGTGCAGAACACCGTGGTTCCCGCCCCCACTCTGAACTCGGAAACAAAAGACCGTTTTCGTGGTTTGACGTACAATATCGGATTGTTTATTAGTAAATTTTCTACGAATTTCGTAATTATTCTACCAACCCATTTATAACCCAATCTCCTTTCGAAATCCAGTATTGTATGTGATACAATGACTGTAAGCACCATCAACCCTCAGATGAGCAGGATAAGGGCGGTCGTCATCTTGGCGGTCATTGCCGTTATCCTCCTCGTTGCGTTGTTCGCGGTGCCGAAGGATGCGGGAGCGGTCATCGGCGTGTCCAATGACAACTGTTCCTTCTCGTTCGGTTCCGACGGAACATTCACCGTCACCGATGACGTCCTCGAAACGGAGATAACGTTCACCGCGGACGGACAGAACAGAATCAAAGACAGCGACGGAAACGTCTATGAAGTAGTGGACGGGACGGTCGCATTGCCGATAGATGACTACGGCAGACCGACGGACGGGCTGACCCTGACGACGTTCGATGTGGAG
>JAFPVN010000141.1 GCA_017395275.1 Candidatus Methanomethylophilaceae archaeon
GGTTCGAGGTCATCGGCCTCGTAGACTGTAGCTGATGCTGTCGCCGAACCGCCCTCCACCGCCACCGCTTCGGAGAGGTCGTATTCGCCGCCTCCCGACGTGCCGTCTACCTCGTACTTCCATTTGATCACGTAGGTGATGTCCCCCGCATCCTGTTCCTTGCAGAGGACCCAGTCGCCCTCCTTCGCATCGGCCGGATCGCCGTTGAACTCGTATTCCGTGTGTGCGCCTTTGGTGCCATATTCGGAAGACATGTCGACTGTGAACTCCTTCGTAACGTCTGCGGTGCCGTCGTTATAGCAGCACTTCACGCTACCGTTAACGGAACGGGATTCCATCATATCGCGGTCCTCCTTGACGACCACGTAGTTGCCTGCCTTGTTCTGCACGTACCCGTTCACGGACTTCTCTGTCAGTACCATCTCGAATTCCACATCAAAATCAAGGTACATACCGGAAACGGTACGGTTGTCGAACTTCACGAATCTGATGAGATCGACGTTGTCGGCCATGTTGCTGAATAATCTGTCGTCTGAAGATTTGGCAGTGGCCCTGAAAGTGAGCTTGGCCTTGACGGAATCGCTGTCGATGCAGGTCATCTCCTCGGACGTGACCTTCTTTCCCTGTGCCACTTTCACCTCGGCCTCGGTCACCTTCACGTTGCTGAGAGTGAATTTATAGCCATCGTAGAGCACCAACTCCGCCGCCTCTTCCGCCAGTTCATCCAGCTGATCCTGGGTGTAGAGCTTGTTCACCTGCTCCTCGTTGAGGGTGTCGGATTCCCATGATATACCGTTCTCCGACTCCTTTATCTCGAATGCGTCGGAACCGTCGGAGAAGACGGTCACCGGGATGCACATCGCTGCCGCGAGGACGAGTACACCTGCGGCTATCAGTAACTTCTTCATTTTCGTGCCTCCTTACGGAAATAAAGGTCGCACCACCCCGTGCGGGATGCGTACGTTGATATATAGGATTCGGAACGTCGGCATTTATATCTATCGTACGTGAGACTAACCAGAGAGAACGGGATAGATGATGATGCCGCCATCGATGCCATCGGATGAATCCAGGCCCCTGCAGAGCTCCCGCTTCATACACCAGATTATATGTCTGGCATATATCGTCCGATGCCACTGACAGAAAAGATCGCCACGATATCGGCGGTCACGGGACCTGGAAAGGAAAAGGTAAGGACGGGACCGCGAGGTCCCGTTTGACGCTCATCCGAGCAGGATCTTCTTGACCGCCTCGACGTCGTTGGCGCACTTGAAGACGGGGTCGCTGTTCTGGATGATGGTGTCCGGGTCCTTGAGTGCGTTACCTGTGCAGATGCACACGACGCGCTCGTCCTTTCCGATGACCCCCATCTCCCTGAGCTTCTTGGCCCCGGCGACGGATGCGGCGGATGCGGGCTCCACGCCGACACCCTCCTTCCTTCCCAGCATCTTCTGCGCCGCGATGATCTCGGCGTCGGTGACGGTGGTGGCGTAGCCGCCGGTGTCATAGATGGCCTTGAGTGCCTTCCTCCCGCTGACGGGGTTGCCGATCCTGATGGCGGTGGCGACGGTCTCGGGGTTGTTCTCGGGATCGAAGTCCTTGGTCTTGGCGGCGAACGCCCTTGCTACGGGTGCCGCACCCTCGGCCTGGATACCGGTGAGCATGGGGATCTTGTCGATCCATCCGACCTCCTGCAGCTCCTTGACGGCCTTGTACACCGCCCAGATGTTCGCCGCGTTGCCGACGGGCAGGATGATCCTGTCGGGGACGTCGTACTTCAGCTGGTCCATGATCTCGAAGAGCACGGACTTCTGACCCTCGGGCCTGTAGGGGTTGATCGAATTGAGCAGGTACAGCTTCCTCTCCTCGGCCATCCTCCTGGCGAGCCTGAGGGCGTCGTCGAAGTTGCCGTCGATGGAGATAACCTTGGCACCGAAGAACATGGCCTGCGCCAGCTTTCCAGCTGCGACCTTCCCGGAGGGGAGGAACACGGCGCAGGTGATACCTGCCTTGGACGCGTACGCGGCGAGGGATGCGGAGGTGTTACCGGTGGATGCGCATCCGACGACCTTGGCCCCCAGCTCCTTGGCGTGGGAGACACCTACGGTCATCCCCCTGTCCTTGAAGGACCCGGTGGGGTTGGCACCCTCGTACTTCACGTGCAGTTCCTTGATCCCGATCTCCTTGGCGAGGGCGTCGGTCCTGTAGAGGGGCGTTCCGCCCTCCTGTATGGACACGCGCTTGTCGAAGTCCACGGGGAGGAACGGGGCGTATCTCCAGACTCCGAGCGGAGCCTTGTGGAGGTCCTCGGGCCTCATGCCCTTGAGCGGTTCGAGATCCATCTTGACGGTCAGAAGACCGCCGCACTTGGGACACGTGTTGACGAAGGGGTCGTCCACATCGCATCCGCAATCCCAGCAAATTACCTTGTGTGCTGCCATTGTCAGAGCCTCCTGCAGCCCGTGCCCCAAGTGGTCACCCAGGCGTCGCAGTGCATTTTGTTGTCAGTGTAAACCTTCCTGATCGCGTCGGCGATCCTCTGTCCGTTGCCTTCGGACTTCTTGAAAAAAGATATGATGCTCGGTCCGGAACCTCCGAGGAACGATGCTATCGCGCCGTTCTCCATGGCCGCCTTCTCCGCATCCTTCAGATGGGGGACCAGCTTGGTCCTGGCGGGTTCGAACACAGCGTCGCCGACGGACCTTCCGATGAGGTCGATGTCGCCGGTATGCAGCGCGTGCACCAATGACGTCGCCTGTCCGACGTGGAACACCAGATCCTTAATCTCCACCGTCTTCGGCAGTACCTTCCTGGAGTCGGCGGTCGCCACCATGACGTCCGGGAGGACGGCGACGATCCCCAGGTCCTCCGGGGGCTCGATGGAGAACACCTCGAACGGATCGTACGAATGGATTATCGTAAACTTCCCCAGTATGCATGGGGCAACGTTGTCCGCGTGA
>JAFPVN010000142.1 GCA_017395275.1 Candidatus Methanomethylophilaceae archaeon
ACGGTCGATCCATCCCTTCACCCTGTCGGGCTCCATGATGGTGCCCAGGAGCATTGCCTCCATGCCCACCATGTGCATGAGTATCCCGGAAGCGGAGAGGCACATGGATGTGACGAACAGGTCCTGGCGAACGTCGTGGATGCGATCCGCCGCATCGATAACGGTGCGTATGCGGGGGCATCCGACCATCTCCTCCGGGGAGATCAGGTCGTCGGAGACGGGAGGGATACCGTCGGCGTTCCTCCACCTCGAACCCATGACCATCGGCTGTGTGTCCCTGGTACCGGGGGACACGACGCAGCCCAAGGACTCCGCCTCCGCTGTAATATCGAAAGGGACCCTAGCGGTGGCGAATCCGAACAGCTCGGACGGCTGAAGAGCCAGACGTACCATCTTGTCGGTATCGAAATGGGCATCGGGCCAATACGTCCCGCATGCGTCCATCATCTGCACGGTACCCGTCTGAGTGAGTATGGCCGGCGGGGGCAGGTCCCCTTTGAACCTCCCGTCCAATGCGTCTAGGATCTCGTCCTTGGTGTTCACGTGCATATATCCTACTGATACACTATAATATCTTGCACGTCCGATCCTTCTTCCCCGTTCTCCTATTATTTATACAGGTAGCGCATAGGCCGGGACATGAGATGCGCATTGTCAATTGCAGGATCGGATTCCGTAGGCGGCGCAGGTATCCAGGCCGACATCAAGGCCATGGGCTCATTGGACGTTCACTGCTGTACCGTGATCACAGCCATCACGGCGCAGAACACCACCGCCGTCGAGGAGATACTCCCGATATCGGAGGAAATGGTGCAGGCACAGCTGGAGGCCGTGCTGAAGGATGTAGACATCAAAGCCATCAAGACGGGTATGCTCTACAGCCCCGAGATCGTGGAGGTCGTCGCCGATTTCCTCGAGGACCATGAGGTCCCGCTGATCGTGGACCCCGTCATGGTCGCCACCGTCGGGGACTCGCTTGCCACCAAGGATCTCGCCAGATCCATCAAGAGGGAGCTCATCCCCATCTGCGAGCTCATCACACCCAACAAGCACGAGGCGGAGATACTCGCCGACATGCCCATAAGGAACGAGAGCGACGTCAGGTACGCCTGCGAGGTTATAGGCAAGGAGGCGTCATCCGTCCTCCTGAAGGGCGGACACATGAGCGGCGGCACGGTGACGGACTACCTGTACCTCTCATCGGAGATCACCAAGCTCCAGTATCCCCGTCTCGAGAAGGCGGGGCACGGCAGCGGATGCACCCTCTCGGCGTTCATCACGGCCAACATGGCCAAGGGCATGGACATAGTCAACTCCGTCCAGAACGCCAGGAAGCTCATCCAGCAGTCCATAGCGGAGCAGTACGTCATCGGACAGGGGGAGAAGGTAGTCAACCCCCTCATCAGGACCAGCGACGACAGGGAGAACTTCGAGGTGCTGGACAGGGTCGACGCGGCCGCCGAGCACCTTGTGGACCTCATAACCGAGGAACTCGTCCCCGGAGGCGGGATGAACATCGCCTACGCCAAGCGCAACGCCGCAGGCCCGGAGCAGATCGCGGCCATGGACAAGAGGCTCACCTTCCACAACGGGAGCCTCAGGAAGAACGGCAAGCCCAAGTTCGGTGCCGCCGAGCAGATGTCCTACGTCCTCCTCGCCGTGATGAAGTTCGACCCCAAGGTCAGGTGCAACGTCAACCTGGAGTACTCCGCCGAGCTCGTCGAGCTCATGGAGGAGTGCGGCCTGACCATCGAGTACATGGACAGGAAGAACAACCGCAAGCTCCTCACCGGGGAGCTGGTCACCGCCACCATCAAGGATGCGGGTTATGTCCCCGATGTTCTCGTCGACAAGGACAAGAACAAGAACGAGAAGCTCATCAGGATCCTCGCCGAGGACCCCGACGACATGCTCGACAAACTCGAATCGTTCTTATGAACACGCGGGGGCGACCCCGCACCAATTTCTCATAGAAGTTAAGGTACGGAAAAGGACGACCAATTGTTCTTTCGAACGATTGCAAGGGGATGGTCGTCCTTTCCTGTTGGGACGTATATTGTTTGGCTAGTATATTAAAACATCCCTAGTTGGATGGAATTTCAATTTTTTGGACGTTTTTCATGAAACGTTGTTGCAATCCAACATTGATTATTTCAACAAATTGGCCATTTTTCGTGAAACGGCATTGTTTAGCAGGTAAATAGGGAAAAAACGCGAAAGAGTTTGCGGGAAGGAGGCAGGCTCACTCCCTGTCTTCCTTCCTGGGCTTGGGGCAGCGGATCTTGACGGAGTGCGAGTGCTCCATCAGTCCCTCGGTCTCCGCGATCTTGGTGATCGTGGGCGCGAGCGTCTCCAATCCCTCCTTGGTGAGCATCTGGACGGTGGACGTCTTGCGGAAGTGCGCGACGTTGAGTCCCGAAGCGACCTTGGCGTTGCCTGCGGTGGGCAGGACGTGGTTGGTGCCCGATGCGTAGTCGCCTGCGGCCACGGGGGTGTAGCGTCCTAGGAATATGGATCCGGCATTCCTGACCTTCCCGAGGGTGTCGAGGGGGTCGCGGGTCTGAATCTGGAGGTGCTCGGGGGCCATCTCGTTGATGATCTCGATGGCGTGGTCCATGCAGTCCGTAACGATGTATCCGGAGTTCTGGAAAGCGGCCTCGATGATGTCCTTCCTCTTGGCCTTGGGGAGCATCTCGTCGACCTTCTTGCACACTTCCTTGGCGAACTTCTCGCTGTCGGTGACCAGGATGGATGCGGAGGACGGGTCGTGCTCGGCCTGCGCCATGAGCTCCACCGCGGTGAACGAGGGATCAGCGGAATCGTCCGCGAGGACGGCCACCTCGCTGGGTCCGGCGGGGAAGTCGATCTCGACGACGTCGCGGAGCATCATCTTCGCCGACGTGACGAATACGTTGCCGGGTCCGACGATCTTCTGGACGGGCTCGATGGTCTCTGTACCGAGGGCCATGGCGGCGATTGCCTGTGCGCCTCCGACGGAGTAGATCTCGTCCGCTCCTGCAATGTCCATCGCGACGAGGATCGCGGGTGCGATGGGCGCGGGCGAGCAGCAGATGACCTCCTCGACCCCGGCGACGCGCGCGGGGATGATGGTCATCATCGCTGTGGAGGGGTATGCCGCCCTTCCTCCGGGGATGTAGCATCCGACCCTCT
>JAFPVN010000143.1 GCA_017395275.1 Candidatus Methanomethylophilaceae archaeon
ACGAGGCTAAATCGAAGGGATCGACTCGCGCGACTGTGAGCATGCAGAAAGGTGCCAGACTCGGGAAACCGACCATATTCGTGGTCGGCAACGCGCCCACCGCGCTGTACGAGATACACAGGATGATCGCCGAGGAGGGTCTGAGGCCCGCACTCGTCATCGGGGTGCCCGTTGGGTTCGTCAACGTCGTGGAATCCAAGGAGATCATCATGAGCGACGACGTACCGTACATAGTGGCGAAGGGCCGCAAGGGCGGGAGCAACATAGCCGCCGCCATCGTCAACGCGATGATCTACACCATGGGCAGATGAGGTGATCCGATGCCATTCATCATCGATGCCGAAGGCATCGTGGTCAGATTCGGCGACTTCGCCGCCGTGAACGGCATAGACGTGAAGGTCCAGGAAGGCGTCATCTACGGATTCCTCGGGCCCAACGGGGCAGGCAAGACGACGACGGTGAAGGTGCTCACCACCATGATGAAGCCCACCGAGGGGAGGCTGTCCGTCGGAGGGTACTCCACGGCGGAGGAGCCGCGCAAGGCGAGGGACCTGATCGGCGTCGTGCAGCAACACATAGCGCTGGACAAGGACATCTCCGTCAGGGAGAACATAATCTGCAGGGCGATGCTCCACAAAATCCCCAAGAAGGAGATAGAACCCCGCCTGATGGAACTGGCCGACATGATAGGGCTCACGCCCTACCTTGACAAGCTGGTAGGCAACCTCTCCGGGGGATGGAAGAGGAAGGTGGCCATCCTGTGCGCCCTGATGCACGAGCCGAAGATACTCTTCCTGGACGAACCCACCGCGGGGCTGGATACTCAGTCCAGGCATATGCTGTGGGATATGATACGCCAGATGAACAAGCGCGGTACTACGGTGTTCGTCACCACCCACTACATGGACGAGGCGGAGTCGCTTTGCGACGTCGTGAGCATCATAGACAAGGGGATGATCAAGGAGTCCGGGACACCGAAGGAGCTATGTGCCAGGATAGGCCAGTGGACGGTCGAGTACGACTCGGAGGAGGGCAAGAGGAGGTACAGGTTCTTCAGCGACTGGTACGATGCGCAGGCCTTCGTATCACAGGTATCGGAACGCGACCCGGCGACCCGCAAGACCCATCTCGAGGACGTGTTCCTCGAGGAGACCGGGAGGGACAACATGAAGGTCACCGAGAAGAGGTTGAGGGTATGAGCCTGATCGGAGACACGATGAGGGTCGCCATGTCCGACCTGTACTATCTGAAGAGGAACCTCCCGATACTGATGGCCACGTCCATCGTCACGCCGGTGCTGTATCTGGTCGCGTTCGGGTACGGCCTGGGTAAGGACATCACCATGGAGGGCGTGTCGTACATGGCGTTCATGATCCCCGGAGTGGTTGCCTTGACCACCGTGACCTCGTCGTTCACGACCGTGGCGAACAAGCTGATGGTGCAAAAGAGGTTCTACGAGAGCTTCGACGAGATGCTCCTCTGTCCCATATCCAAGACGTCGCTGATACTCGGGAAATCTATACTGGGTATATTGAAGAGCATGATGTGCGGACTGCTGATGCTGCTCATCGGATACTTCCTCTCCGACGACCTGCAGATCACCCCCATGCTGATCCTGTGCATGATACTGTCGTGCATGGTGTTCTCGATGCTCGGCGTGGCCGCAGGCATGATCGTCCCCGACCTTCCGAGGATGAACCTGTTCAACAGTTTCGTCATCCTGCCGATGACGTTCCTGTGCGGGACCATGTTCTCTCTGGATGCTCTGCCGGAGGTTGCCAAGAATATCATAGGTGCACTGCCGCTGTCGCAGACCTCGGCATGCCTCAGGGCCGCGGCGCTGAGATGGGACTTCCCGTGGGTGTCCCTGTGCATCCTGATAGGATACGGCCTGCTGTTCTACGGACTGTGCCTGTTCTCCCTCAGGAAGACCAACTGAAACCCCCAAAGGCCGTATCCGCCCGATACGGCCATACTTTTTCTGGAACATGGGGAATACCGTTAAACCCCAGATTGGACATCATATCCCGATGACGGATACAAAGGTCAGGAAGGAGAACCATGCGCTGCGCACGGTCACCGCCATCCTGATGTTCTTCATCGCCGGCGCCCACTACTATTCGAAAGCGACGGTCGAAGGCGTGATGGTCAACGACTTCATCTTCGACGCCGGAAGATTCGCCATCCCCATCCTGGTGCTCACGTCGGGATACTTCAGCTACTCATCGGACGGCCACGTCGAGGCCAGGATGGGGCTGAAGCTCAGGCACATCCTGTATCTGATAATCATCTACAAGCTGTTCTACCTGCTCTTCAGCACGGTGCTTCTGCTGGCGGGGATGGTCGACGCCCAGTACATCCTTACGGAGTTCCTCGTCTACAGCCCCAGCGTCGAGTTCGACTGCTACAACGGCGTGACCGGTTTGGAATCCACCCAGCCCATATGGTTCATCTATGCGCTGTTCGCCATCTACGTGCTGTGGTGGATCCTCTACAAACTGAAGATCGATTACATCTGGACGCTGATCATCGCCATACTGATCGTGATCGTCTCGCTGATCCTCGGGGAGTTCCTCCCCATCGCCGGCGTGAGGTACATCGGCGACACGTACATCTTCGACATCGCGGACATCCTCTACCCGTTCATCCTGCTGCCGTTCTTCATCATGGGATACTACAGGCACAAGCACTCGGGATGGCTGGATGACAAGATATCCAATGCGGCGGTCTGGGGACTCATCGCGCTTGGTACCGCCATGACCTTCACCGAGGTCTATCTGGTGGGCGATTCCTCCGCGATATTCATGGGATCCATCGTCCTGGCGTTCTCGCTGTTCCTGGGGACCTTCAGGGTGCCCGAGGACAGGTACAGGATCGGTCCCCTCATCTACATCGGCAGGAACCTCACCATGTGGATGTACGTGTTCTTCGGGGCCGCCTGCTTCATCATGAGATGGGTTCTTGAACCCTATGCCGACGACTACTGGCTTTGCGAGGTGGCGGGACCGTTCCTCGCGGTGCTGCTCGACCTTGCGATGGCGCTTGCGTTCCATCTCCTGCTCGTGTTCGTGGGCAGGCGGATGGCATTGGCCAAGAGGAGCCCTTTCTGAGCCGTTCGAGGGACTTCAGAGGGTTATGAGCCTGTAGTCCCTGGTGCCGATGCCGATCTTCTCCGCATGGGCGAATCCGGCCTCCCAATCGGAATCCGGACTGACGAGGTGGCCGATGTCGTGCTCGCCCTCGTCGTGCGCGTGCTTGCCGATGAAGCTGTTCTCGATGATCGGCGCCTTGTTGACCGCATCTACGCATGCCTGGTCGATGGCGAGAGGGTCGAATCCCGCGAACACGCCTATGTCGGGGACCACCGGCGAATCGTTGCCGTGGTCGCAGTCGCAGAACGGTGACACATCCTTCACGAAGCAGATGTGGAAGTTGGGCTTGTCCTGTATGACCGCTTGGGTGTATTCCGCGATCTTCCTGTAGACGTCGGCGGATGCGCCCTTCCAGCTGCATTCTATGGCCCCCTTGGGGCAGAACGAGAAGCAGTGTCCGCATCCGACGCAGTTCTTCACGTCGACCACCGCTTTCTTGTCTATGATGCTCACGCCATCGTGTGCGCAGTTCTTGGAGCACATGCCGCATCCGATGCACTTGTCCTTGTTTATGACGGGGGTACCGGAGGAGTGCATCTCCATCTTGCCCTGTTTGGAACCGCTGCCCATACCGATGTTCTTCAGGACCCCGCCGTAACCTGTGACGACATGACCCTTGAAGTGCGTGAGCGAGATGATTATGTCCGCCTCCACGATAGCGGAACCGATCTTGGCGGTCTTGCAGAGCTCCCCGTTCCTGACGGGTATGTCCCTCTCGTCCGTACCCCTCAGGCCGTCGGCTATGATAGTGTGCACGCCGGTGGACAACGGGGAGAAACCGTTCATGTATGCGGCATCCAGATGCAGGAGCGCCTGGTTCCTGTATCCCGCATACAGGGTGTTGCAGTCAGTGAGGAACGGCATCCCTCCCCTGCTCTTGATGTAGTCGCAGAGGACCTTGGCGTACTGGTGGCGGACGAACGCCACGTTCCCCCATTCGCCGAAGGTCAGCTTCACGGCCACGAACTTGTCCTTGAAATCGATCTTATCTATTCCAGCCTTCTTTATGAGCGATATCATCTTGTCCAGCATGGAGTGTCCAAGTTCGTTGCGGAAGTCTGTGAAGTAAACGTCGGAAGGCATCTTATCGACCTGAATGACTAATAAATCGTCCGTATAAAAAAGGATATGTCCCGCAATCGGCGTTAAACTGATACTCACTAATAAATACCCTGTTCTGATAATCCGTCACGTGTCGGATATAGAATCCGCTGAGAAGCCCCGTGTAAGGAGCCTTGACATGTACAAGGGCATCGCGATACTGGGCGTCATAGCGGTGCACGTGTTCATCTTCCCGACCATGCAGCAGGGGGAAACCGAGGGCAGTTCGATGCCGCTGGTCGTACAGGCCCTGTACCTCGGCCTTCTGGGATTCTTCGCCATATCCGGATACTTCTACAGACCGAACCGCGGATTCGTCAACAACGTCAAGAAACGTCTCTTCATCCTCGGACTCGGATATGTCGCGTGTTCGCTGATCCTGCCGCTCATCCTGTGCCTGGAGATGGCCATCGCGGGCCCCAACACCCCGTCGTTCGACGATTACCTGAACGCGCTGAAGTGGTTCTACTGCAGCCCCACGCTGTGGCTCCCCTACGCCGAGCCCAACTACTACGCGAAATGCGCCGTTGCGATAGGATACTACTACATCCAGATCATGCTGGTGGGATTCCTCCTGTTCTATCTGGTGGCCGACCACATCATCTGCAGCTGGAAGAGGATGCTGCTTGCCTGTATCATCCTCACAGCGGTGCAGACGCTCCTCGTCCAGTACTACCCCAACAACCTCCCGTTCCACTGCCATGAGCTCCCCATCGCCCTGATCTTCATGCTCCTCGGCGCGTACGCGGGCAGGTTCAAACTTGTGCAGACGGCGGAGTTCGGAGGGTGGAAGAACAGATACGTCCTGTTAGGTATAGGCGTCTGCATACTCGTGAG